>JALVLX010000024.1 GCA_027032855.1 Flavobacteriales bacterium
CTTGACAATCCTAAGATAGATAAAGTAAAGGCACAATTTGAAGTAGAACACGGAACGATGCATATTAAACCTTTTGATTTTAAGCTCAATAATATTTCATCAAATCTGGGCGGTTCTGTAAGTGCTGACAAAAAAATCAATTTTGTCTTAAATATGGATATTCCGCGTGATATGTTAGGTGGCAAAGCCAATGAAATTGTTGGCAATTTGATTGGTAAAGCCAACGCTATGGGGCTGAATTTGTCCATGTCAGATATTATCAAAATGAAGTTTAAGATTACCGGTGATTTTACGAGTCCCAAAATTGTACCGGTGATAGCAGGCACCGAAGGACAATCTGCACAAGAAGTTGTTAAAGAAGCAGTTACACAAAAAGTTGAAGAAGTCGTAGATGATGCTAAAGAGAAAGCGCAAGCAGAAGCCCGCAAGCAAGCTGACAAAATATTGGCACAAGCACAAGCGCAAGCTGACAAAATAAAAGCAGAAGCTAAAAAAGTCGCCGATAAAATTCGCGCAGAAGCCAGAAAGCAAAAAGACGAATTAATAAAAAAAGCCGGGAACGATCCTATTAAAAAAATGGCTGCTGAAAGTTTGGGTAAAAATTTAGTAAAAAAAGCAGATGAAAAAGCCAATCAATTGGAAACTAAAGCGCAAAATAAAGCTAATCTGATTATGAAAAATGCGCAAACCAAAGCCGACAAATTGGTAAACGGAATCAAGTAGTAACTAGTATCAAGTTGCTAGCATTAAGTAACGAATATATCTAAAAATGGAAAAAAAATCCTTAGTTAGTTTTATTATTTTGGTAAGTGTGTTATTTACCACTTCCTTTCTGTCTATCCGTACTTATCAGTTGGAAAGCAAAAAACGTGAACTCAAACGGGACTTAATTGAATTATCGGATGTTAAGTACGGTATGTTTAATGTCGATAGGTGGAAAGAGCGTATTTCAGAAATTATTTCCAAAAAGCTAAAAGAACTAAAAATTGAAGGAGAAGACCGAAAAGTTGCCAGAAATAAGATTATCAAATTTCTTCATAATTTCATCAATAATTTTGAAAGGAACTATAAACAAGAGAACATCAAAAATAGCCCTTTTGGAATTTCACTTAAAAATAAGGCTGCTGATTTTTTTGACATTTTCGGCAGTTTCAGGACAAATATTCCTCACATCGCTGATCAAATACTTGATTTTCTACAAAATAATGAAAACAGAAATAAGATAAAGACATATATTTTGAACCAACTGGATAAATATACGCAAAATACATTTCAAAAGATGGATTATACCTCATATAACAGGATACTTCGTAAATATAATACAAAAACAGAAAGCGCCTGCAAATCAAAAATCGATCGTAGAATTTCTGATATTGGACAAAGGTTACTTATTAATTACATCATTTTCAGTGTCTTGTATGTTTTAATATTTTTATTTATCATCTTTTCCAAGTCACAAAGCAAAATAAACATCATTTTATACATTCTTTTTGCCTTACACTTTTTATTGTTAGGCTTATTGTTGCCCATGATTGATATTGACGCCAGAGTCGGGTCTATGGAATTCAAATTATTGGGCGAAAGTATCAGTTTTAAAAATCAAGTTTTATACTACAAGAGCAAAAGCATTTTGGAAATGGCTTACATCATGCTAACCCAAAGTAAAATAAAAATTATTCTGGTAGGGATTTTAGTACTGGTTTTCAGTATTCTTTTTCCTTTGTTCAAGTTGGTTTTCTCGGTTATTGTGTTGTTCAAAGAAAACTTACGTCACAACAAATTTGTCAATTTTATGGTATTTAAAAGTGGCAAATGGTCAATGGCCGATGTTATGGTAGTAGCCATTTTCATGTCATATATTGGTTTCTCCGGGATTATTTCCAATCAATTATCACAGCTTGAACAAATGACCTACAGGCTACATATCATTACTACCAATTATTCTGAATTGCAAAGTGGCTTTTTCTTCTTTGCAGGTTTTGTATTGGTCAGTATCAGTATTGCACAAATAATGCTTAACAGATTTGAAAACAGTAATAATCAAGTTTAATAACAGACCTTTTTTACTTACTGGCATACATTTTAACGTCACTTTCACTGATTTCATTTCCGCCGAGGATGATGAGGCGTTCTACCACATTTCGCAACTCTCTGATGTTGCCTGTCCAGTCATAATCTTGCAACATTTTGATAGCTTTATCACTGAATTTCTTAACTACTGTCCCTTGCTCACCGGCTATCTTTTTGGCAAAATGTTCTATCAAAAGAGGTATATCTTCACGTCGTTCATTTAATAACGGCACTTCAATCAAAATAACCGCTAAACGGTGGTATAAATCTTCCCGGAAACGTCCTTCAGCAATTTCTTTTTTCAAATTTTTATTTGTAGCAGCAATTACCCGTACATCTACTTTGATATCTTTATCACTTCCTACACGACTGATTCTACTTTCTTGTAAAGCACGTAGTACCTTGGCCTGTGCCGACAAACTCATATCCCCTACTTCATCGAGGAACAAGGTACCGCCATTGGCTTGTTCAAACTTTCCTTTTTTATCCTTGTATGCCCCTGTAAAAGACCCTTTTACATGTCCAAACAAAACACTTTCAATCAATTCGGAAGGAATAGCGGCACAGTTTACTTCCACCATGGGACCTTTATTCCGGTTGCTCTTTTGATGAATCCAATGAGCAACCAATTCTTTGCCACTACCGTTACTACCTGTAATTAATACCCGAGCATCTGTTGGTGCTACTTTTTCAATCACTTCCTTAATTTCCTGCATCTTTTTTGACTCACCAATCATTTCGTATTTCTTGCTGACTTTCTTCTTAAGTTGTTTATTTTCAACAACTAATTCTTTGTGTTCCAAAGCATTTTTAACGGAAGTCATCAAGCGGTTTAAATCAGGTGGTTTCGGTATATAATCAAATGCTCCCATTCTCATACTTTCAACTGCTGTATCGATATCGCCGTGTCCGGAAATCATCACAAAGGTAGTTTCGGGTTTAATTTTTTTAGCTTCTTCCAAAACTTCAATACCGTCTTTTTTGGGCATTTTAATGTCACACAGGACTAAATCATAATCATTTTGTTTGATTTTTTCAACACCTTCAGCGCCGTCAACAGCTTCTTCTACGACATACGTCTTATCCATTTGTTCCAAAATACGTTTTAAAACACGTCTGATAGCGGCTTCATCTTCTATTATGAGAATTTTCTTCATTCTATTTTTTATTTGATTACCAATTTTATTAAATACTTTGCAAAGATAATAATTTATTGATGAGTTGAAGAAATGAGGATTTGTTGTGGTTCATAGAATATTTTGTACAATAATGATTGCTTACTGCTTCATACCATGATACTGCTTATAAATTGAGGAAATGAGGAATGAGGAATGAGAAGTAGGTCATTGAGTGATTTTGTGACGTAGGAACAAAATTGTACCGAAATGACCGGGTTGATGAATTGATGAATACAATACTTCCAAAATATTTATTAGGTTCAAGGTAAACTCACCAATTTAAGTGTATCCAAATCCAAGCGTTCTTTGGTCCATTTATAAAAAGTTTTTGCCAAACGACGCAGTTTGTAACGAGGTAATTTTTTATCCCATTTGATTAAAAAAACCGGCAGTGTATCCTTGTGTTTAAAATCCGTATCAATGAGTTTTCCGGCACTGAGTTCGTTAATCTCGGGAAAAATTGTTTTGGCTTCTTTTGAAAATTTTTCAAACGGCACATTACTAACTTCCTTTTGTTGTTTGAGTTTAATTATTTCTTGAGTTAAGCGCTTTATTTGTTCGTCTTTATCTTTAATCGCTTCTTTATTTTCAATAAACAATTTATCCAAAATCTGCTGTTTGAGTTTCTCCGACAAATTCTGTTCAATTTCACTGGTTTTATCTGCGGATTGATAAACATGTAATATGGTCTCTTTAAAATCAGGATTATTTTGTAAGCGTTGTTGCCATATTTCAATGGTATTTTGCGGTACAATTTCACCCATCAGATACACTTCAATTTCTTTTTGTTGCGGATTAATCTGACTTTTAATGATTTGCGCACCTTCATATTTTATATTTTTTTCGACAAATGAAGCCGCCGAACGCTTAAATATTTCTTCATTATACATTTTTATAAACGACATGATGCTGGGAATCATTACCAGAATAGCTAAAATATATATAAACCGGCTAATGAGCCTTCTTTTTGTAGAATTGAGATAATGAACAATTGGAAAACGCAAATACCTAATAATCAAAAAAGTAGCTAATGCAATAAAAAATGAATTAATAAGCAGCAGATACATTGCGCCGGAAAAGAAATGCATATTTCCGGTTGCCAAGCCAAATCCCGCAGTACACAATGGCGGCATCAAAGCCGTTGCAATAGCTACCCCGCTAATCACATTAAAAAATCCTTTTTTAGTCAAAGCCACAATCCCCGCCAAACCACCGAAAAAAGCAATCATCACATCAAAAAAAGTAGGAGAAGTACGAGCCAACAATTCACTTGATTCATAAGCCAAAGGCGAAATTTTAAAATATAAAAAAGAAGTCAAAATGCTTAATGTTACCATTACCAAGAAATTGATACCTGATTTTTTAAATGTATCAATATCATTGGTGCCAATGGCAAAACCGGCACCCATAATAGGTCCCATCAAAGGCGATATCAACATGGCACCTATGACAACCGGGGTAGAATTGGCATTTAATCCCACCGAAGCTATCATCACCGAAAAAATCAATAACCAAGCGGTATGTCCGCTAAAAGGAATATTTTCAAGGATGGTTTGTCGCGTAAATTCCTTATCACTGTTTTTGCGAATATTAAAAAGCTCTCTTATAAAGTCAATGGCAACCTGCCAAAATTCTTTAAACTCTTTTTTGACAACTTTTTCTTTTTCTTTTATCGTAAAATCTTCAGTTGATTGTTTATTGTTTTGATTATCCATAATGTTTGTGCTTCTTTACAAAAATACATTATTTTTTTATATTATTTTAATTTGCTTTCTTAAACAAGTGAGAAAGAGATTAATATACTAGTCTTCAACAATATATATAAGACCTGACAGGTTTCAGAAACCTATCTGGTCAGTGTAAAAAAATTAAGTGTATCTACTAGAGACACTCCTAACTCGGTGTCGGGTTGAAGTTATCGCTCCGAGGTAGAAATTAAAAATTACGAAAACAAATCGTGAATGCGTTCAAAGAAAGATTTTTCAGATTTTCCGGGATTTGGTTTAAAATTAGGATGGTCAAAATATTTTTTAAAAAATTCTTTTTGTTCTTTATCCAATTTTTTAGGGACCCAAATATTGACGTTAACCAATAAATCACCGGTTCCGTATCCGTCAATATCCGGTACGCCTTTGTTTTTTAAGCGTAAAATTTTACCGGACTGTGTGCCGGGTTCCAAACGCAATTTGATTTTGCCTGACGGGGTTTCAATGATTTTTTCTGCTCCTAAAACTGCCTCAGGCATGCTGATATACAAATCGTAGTGGAGGTTATTGCCTTCTCTTTTAAAATTATTATCACTTTCTTCAATCAGCTGCACAATCAAATCACCGGCTATGCCATTTGTTCCGGGTGCCTCGTTTCCCTTACCCCCTACTCTCAATTGTACACCGTTGCGTACGCCCTTAGGTAATTTAATGCTGACGATATCTTCTTTGAGTATCATGCCGTTGGCATCAGAACCCGCACCGCGACTTTTCAATACTTGTCCCGTACCGCCACAAACATTGCAAGTCCCGGTGGTTTGCATACGTCCAAAAATCGTATTGGTTACACGATGTACTTTACCGGTACCGTTACACTGATGACAAGTTTGGTAGGTTGTACCGGGGGCTTTAATCTTTCGTTTAATTTTTATCTTTTTTTCACCGCCGTTGATGATATCTTTTAAGGTAATTTTGAGTTTGACACGTAAGTCTGAACCTCTATATCGTGGTGCTGTCCGGCCACCTGCTCTACCGTGTGACGAACGAAAACCTCCTCCAAAAATATCACCGAAAATATCACCAAATTGTGCAAAAATATCT
>JALVLX010000025.1 GCA_027032855.1 Flavobacteriales bacterium
ATTTACTTGGCGTGGTTTGATGATTGATGCTTCGCGGCATTTTCAACCGGTTACGGTTATTAAGCGTAACCTTGATGCCATGCTGGTGGCAAAAATGAATACGTTTCATTGGCATTTGTCCGACGATCACGGGTTTAGAATTGAAATCAAAAAATATCCGCAATTAACGGAAAAAGCATCTGACGGTCAGTTTTATACACAAGAACAAATTAAGGATATTGTACAGTATGCAGATGACAGGGGGATTAGAGTAATACCCGAAATAGATGTGCCCGGACATGCCACGGCATTAGTAACCGCTTTTCCTGAAATAGCCAGTCAGAAAAAGAACTATCAATTACAACGTAATGCAGGTATTTTTGACCCGACTTTAGATCCGACCAATCCCAGAACTTATATGGTCTTAGATAGTATTTTTAAGGAATTGTCAAAAATGTTTCCATTTGAATATGTTCATATCGGTGGTGATGAAAATGAAGGAAAGCAATGGGATTCAAATTCTGATATTCAAACTTTTATGAAACGTAGAGGGTTTAAGAACAATCACGAGTTGCAGACTTATTTTAATATAAAATTACAAAGAATACTTCAAAAATATCATAAAAAATTATTGGGGTGGGAAGAAATAATGACCGATCAAATGCCCAAAAATGCCCTAATTCATGTTTGGCGCAGTGGCGCAAATGGTTCCCTGAAAAAAGCTGTAAAAAATGGATATAATGCCATATTGTCCAATGGATTTTATATCGATTTACTTTTACCTGCATCAAAACATTATCAAACACAATTATATCCGGATAATTTATCCAAAGAAGAAAAACATAGAGTTTTAGGAGGCGAAGCTACCATGTGGACCGAATTGGTTACTCCTGTAACTATTGATTCGCGTATTTGGCCGCGTACTTTAGCTATAGGCGAGCGATTGTGGGCTAATCCCGGTAAAACTGATACACATAATATGTATAAACGTATGTTTGCCCAAAGTTATCATTTGGAAGAACTCGGTATTACGCATATCAAAAACAGAGATGTTATTTTGAGAAATATTTCTCAGGATCAAGATATCAGTACTTTAAGAGCTTTAACCCGCTTGTACGAACCTTTGAAAGGTTACACGCGCAATAAAGGAGGCACGGAATATCAAACTTACTCTCCGTTTATGCTTTTTGCCGATGCTTGTTCGGCGGATGCGCAAGATGCTTTGTATTTTAAATTTTTAGTTGAAAAGTATCTAAAACAACCGGATGTAAAGCAAAAGTCAGAAATTGTGAATTTTTTGAAAAAAGTTCAACATTACCATAATGAATTATTGATATTACAACCCAATCCCAAGCTGAAAAAATTATGGCCAATGACAAAGAGTTTAAAAAAATTGTCTCAAGATTTGCTGTATTTATCCGATAATAACCACAAAATTAATAAAGTTTTTGTCAAGCAATTGTATGTGACATTTCAAAAAGCTTTTGAGCCATATAATGATGTCAGATTAGCAGAAAAAAAAGCGGTTAATGATTTAATTTCTTACTGGTTATCGCTTCGCGGACGCCATTGGAATTAGTTTTTTAAGAAAAAAACAAACAACAAATTAGTTTGTTAACATTATTTGTGAGTGATTTTATAAAAAGAAATTTATAATCATTAAAAATAACAGACAAAATAGTCTTATTTTACGGGAGTTCCGGATATTTTTGAGTTTGTAACAGGAGTTGCTTTAACATTTTTTTTAGAAAAATGATATTTTACTCTTTTTTTTAAAGAAGAATTCGTTATATTTACAGCTGAATTAAAGCTAAATAATAAAGTAGTACTATGAGAAAATCAAATTGGTTGACCCAATCTGTTCTTGTAATTTTGGTATTCTTAATGGGGATATCAGAATTAGCAGCCCAAGAAACAGTGGACGCTGTAATGAAAGCGCGGGGTCTGTCTGACAAAGACAAGATTGCTGCTGTGAAAACCTTCATGCCTCGCGGAGGTCGTGATGAATACTTTG
>JALVLX010000026.1 GCA_027032855.1 Flavobacteriales bacterium
GCCCTTATATCGTCAAAAACAGTGATTTTCTTGAAAAAATCTTGCTCACAGATGAAGTTTACAGTGGTATAACCGGTACCGCCGGGGGCTTTTTCGGACCACAAGGGCGTGTTTTGCGTCTCCCCCTCTCCGACCCTGATATGAATAAAAAATTAGATAGTTTTGAATACAATGGTGTGAGAATGAGCAATTTGGAAATGGAAACATCTGCCATTTACGGTCTCTCAAAACTTTTAGGACACAACGCCTGCTCTATGAATGCCATTATAGCCAACCGTGCTAATATGACTTTTAGTAAAGATCCATACGTTCCCGTGGACGGATTGATTAAATACACTTTAGAGCGTTTGCTACTGATTTAAAATTGTTCAATGAAAGTTACGTTATTAGGCACAGGCACCTCACAAGGCGTCCCGGTAATCGGTTGTCAGTGTGAAGTTTGTCGTTCAATGAACCCGAGAGACAAACGCTTAAGAACATCGGCGATGCTCGAATGGGATAACAACCGTTATATTATTGATTGCGGACCGGATTTCCGGATGCAAATGTTGCGTGAAGAAATTGACCGGATTGATGGGATTTTTTTTACCCACGAGCACTCAGACCATACTGCCGGCTTAGATGATATCAGACCATTGTATTTCCTGCAAGACGACCGCCCCGTCCCTATTTTCGGACTTCCTCGTGTTATAGCTGATTTGGAAAAACGTTTCAACTACATTTTTACCAACGAAAACCGATATCCCGGTGCGCCTCGTGTGGCTGTTAATTACTTAGAATCTCACCATAATATAACAATTGGTGGAAAAACATTGACTCCCCTACCCGTTTTACATGGTCAGCTACCAATTTTAGGTTATAAGTTCGACAACATTGCTTATATCACCGATGCAAAAAGTTTACCGGACAGTACAATAAAGGTTTTAAAACATATTGAGTTGTTGATTATCAACAGCTTACACCACACGCCACACAATACTCATTTTAATTTGGAAGAAGCACTTATTGCGATTAATATCATTCAACCTAAGCAAGCGGTTTTAACGCACATAAGTCATCACATGGGATTGTATGACAATGTCAATAGTCAATTGCCTGAAAATGTAAAATTGGGTTATGATGGTATGACGATTGAAATTTAATCCGATTAAATAGTTTATATTTGTGGTGAAATAACAAACAATGATTATAGCTGAAAATTTACATAAAAAATACGGCACGCTTGAAGTACTAAAAGGGGTGTCGCTTCATATCAAACAAGGTGAAGTGGTTTCAATTGTTGGACCTTCAGGTGCCGGAAAAACCACTTTATTGCAGTTGGTTGGTACTTTGGACAGACCTACAAACAATGATTACAAGCTGATAATAAACAAAAAAGACTTGAAAGGTCTTAACGATAAGGAATTGTCTAAATTTCGCAACAAAGAAATTGGTTTTATCTTTCAGTTTCATCAATTGTTACCCGAATTTACTGCGCTCGAAAACGTGGCAATTCCCGCTTTCATAGCCGGAGAAGCTAAAGAAACAGCAGAACGCAAAGCAGTCGAATTGTTGGAATTGCTGGGATTATCGAAACGGTTGCATCACAAGCCGGCAAAATTGTCCGGTGGCGAACAACAACGTGTTGCCGTAGCTCGTGCTTTAATTAATAATCCTTCTGTGATTATGGCGGATGAACCCAGTGGCAATCTCGATACTGAAAATGCCAAACAATTGCACAAATTGTTTTTTGACTTGCGTGACCGTTTCAATCAAACCTTTGTTATAGTAACACACAATGAAGAATTAGCGGAAATGTCAGACCGTAAATTATTGATGCGTGACGGACTGATAATAGAATAATGTATGAATTTTGAATACCCCGGCATATTATACAGCTTATTTTTATTGATGATTCCAATCATCATACACTTGGTTCGTTGGAAAAAATTTAAGCAACAAGTCTTTACAAATGTTGATTTTTTGCAAGATTTGGAAATCAAATCCCGAAAAAGTCGCCGGTTAAAAGAACTGTTGGTACTACTGAGCCGTTTGCTGGCATTAGCAGCCTTAATTATTGCTTTTGCCAAACCTTACAAAGCTTCACAAGCACAAGCCACTCAAATAGACAAAAGCCGGAATATCATATATTTGGACAACTCTTTGAGTTTAGATGCATTTAACGGCAACACCGGTTTGTGGCAAGATTACAAACAAGATTTGCAACAAAACTTGGCAAAAAATACCACTTATACCCTACTAACCAATAACGGTGTTTATCGCAATGTCAGTCGTAAAAATTTAGATGCCGTTTTACAACAAATACATTTGTCTGGACAAATTACCAACCATCACAAGGTGTTGAAAAAAATAAAATATCTTGTTGAAAATCAACAGCATACTTTAAACAATGTTTTATATTGTTCAGATATGCAAAATGTTTCTGAAGAAACTTTAAGCGATTCCTTATTCGCAAATAACAATCAATATTACTTTGTAGTGCGTCAACAGCCGGAACTAAAAAATATCAGCATTGACAGTATTTGGTTAAAAGATAAAACAACTGATGTTTACGAATTTAATCTTAAAATTTCGGCAAATGAACATAGGTTAAAATCACCTGTTACCATCCGTCAAGACAAAGAAGTCTTATGGCGTGGTTTTGTTGATTTTAAAGACAGTTTACAGCAGAATATCAGTATAAACATGCCGGCAAAACCGGATTTAGAAGCCGTTGTAAAAGTTCACGATAAAGGTTTTCAATTTGATAACAATTTGTATTTTACCTATCACAATGCCGCTCAGTACAAAATATTGGTTTTAAACAATACGGTCCCCTCCTACTTGAGAAAAATATATACGCCTGATGCCTTCATGCTCGATTCTATTCCGGTTAATAAATTGAATGTTAATGATTTGTCTGATTATGATTTGGTTGTTTTAACACAGAGCAAAATAGACAATTCTTATATCAGCGCTCTCAAAAAACACGTGTCACAATACGGAAACTTATTAATTTTGCCAAAGGATAACGAAGCTGATGAATTACAAAACCTTTTAAATAATTTAAACATCCGTACATCTGTACAACTTGATACGGCCAAAGTTTTTCTCAACCAAATTCATTTTACCCATCCGTTATTTAAAAATGTTTTTACCAAACACGTCCAAAACTTTGCTTATCCGTTTGTCAAAAATCATTACCGTTTCACTACTACAGACGAATGGTTGTACAAATTGAGTGATCAAACGGCATTTGCACAAGTTTTTAAACGAAAAGGACAAATTTTTCTTGTCAACACCCCTATCCTACCCCAAAATACTGATTTTGAACAAGCTGCTTCCTTAATTGTGCCTTTGTTTTACCAAATTGGCAAAGCACGTAACAATCTGCAAGCATTGTATTATATCACCGGAGAGAAAAATCAATGGGAAGTACAAGCAAACTTAAAACCGGAGGAAACAATAAAATTGACAAATGACCACGAAAGTTTTGTGCCTTACCAAGTCAATCAATATAAACGTATTGCAGTTACTACGGATGAATTGCCTGCTCTTGACGGCATATATAATGTAATGTATAAAAATCAAAAAATTGTTAGTGTCGCCTACAATTATAACCGAAAGGAAAGCTTAATGAAATATTTGGAATTGCTTGAAAATGAGAATGTTCATAAAATAAATGATATCAAATCTTTTGTAACGCAACAACAAGCCTTTTTCAAATCGCAAAGCTTATGGCAATGGTTTTTAGGCTTAACACTACTCTTTTTATTGATTGAAATGTTGTTGATACGGTATTGGAAGTAGGTTTGATATTAAACAACAAATATGAAAAAAATCAGCATAATCATAATAAGCATTTTATTTGTAATATCCTGCAAATCAGGAAACAAAACAAAGGTAATAACGGTAAACAACAAATATTCTGTTGAGTTGCCGGCATTTTTAGATGACGCCACAAAAGTATTGGACAAAGACGAATTAAACGAAGATGCTTCACTGCAATATGTAAACACTTGGAAAGAATTTGATATCGTGATTATTGACGAAACCAAATCTGAATTTCAAGAATCTTTAGAGACAAACAATCTTACAAAAGTTTATGCAAATAATCTCAATGGATACTCACGGTCATTTTTAGATTTTTTTCCGGTGCAAGGTAAAATCATACAAAAACCGGAAATCAAAGACACTATCATAAACAATTTACCTGCAAAATTAATTTCTCTAAAAAGTCAATATGACGAAGATATGAGTATCTACTTTTCGATAGGCATTATACAAGGCAAAAATACTTACTATCAAATTGTTATTTGGACTTTAGCAGGCTACGAGTATAAATACAAGAATAAAATGAAAAAAATCATTTATTCATTTAAAGAGCTTTAAATAAAGCTTTTAACTTTAAACTCTCGGTCATTGAGCTTGTAGAAATGCAACTTTCAACCTTCACATAAAGTAAATAATTTTTATTTTTAAACTCCTTTATATCAATTAATTACAACATCTTGCTATTGATATTTACATGACAACAAATTTATAAAACAATACTGTACATTTCAAATAATTAAGCGGTAAATCATCTATTGTGAAATTAGCTGATTTCTATTTAGATTATTAGCAAAAATATCGTATTTTTGTAACATAATTTAACAAGTTTATGTTAGACAATTACATTAAAACAGAAGGAGACTTTACGTATTTGGAAAAAGGTGAAGGTACACCTCTTGTTATTTTGCATGGAATCATGGGTGGGTTAAGTAATTTTGATAAGGTAATTGATTATTTTTCAAACTATTACAGAGTTTTGATGCCGGTCTTACCCATTTACACTTTTCCTTTATTAAAAACCAGTGTTAAAGGTTTTTCAAAATATTTGTATGAGTTTTTTGAACATAAAGAATTAGATAAAGCTATTTTGTTGGGGAACTCTCTTGGCGGTCATGTTGCTTTATATTTTGCCAATAAAAATCCCAATAAAGTTATTGCTATGATTTTGACAGGTAGTAGTGGTTTGTATGAGAAAAGTCTTGGCGATTCTTACCCCAAACGTAAAAATTACGACTATATTAAACAAAAAGCTCAAGAAGTTTTTCATAATCCGAAAGTGGCTACCAAAGAATTGGTTGATGAAGTATTTGAAATTGTCAACAACCGAATGAAAGTTATCAGAACTCTGGCTTTAGCTAAAAGTGCCATTCGACATAATATGGCAAAAGATTTACCCAACATTAAAATGCCGGTATGCTTAATTTGGGGAAGAGATGATAAAGTTACCCCGCCTCATGTAGCAGAAGATTTTAACCGACTCCTCCCCGATTCAGATTTATATTGGATTGACAAATGTGGTCATGCGCCTATGATGGAACATCCTGACGAATTTGTCAAAATTATGGACGAATGGTTGACCAAACGGAAGCTAATAGAAAAAACGAATGTTTAAATACCTCGTTAAACAACCCGAACAAACCGGTAAAAACAACAAAGCAGTCTTAATGTTGCACGGTTTTGGAAGCAATGAAGCAGACTTGTTTTCCATGGCGTCATATTTCCCTGACAATTTATTGATCATAAGCGCTCGTGCCCCTCTGCCGTTAGACTATGGTGGCTATGCTTGGTATCCCATTTACATTGATGCGCAAGGGCATAAAATTTCCGATAATCAACAAGCTTATGAAAGCCTACTTGCGTTATCGCAATTCGTTGATTTTCTACAAGATAAATATCAAATTATGCCCGGAAGTTTCAACTTGCTTGGCTTTAGTCAAGGCGCAATTTTAAGCTATGCTTTAGCTCTCACTTATCCTCAAAAGGTTAAAAATATCATTGCTTTAAGCGGTTACATCAATGAAGATATCATGCCTATTCAAGAAAATATTGAACACTACAAGCATCTCAACATTTTTGCCTCACATGGTATTTATGATGATATCATTCCGGTAGAAGAAGCCCGTAAAATACCTCCTTACCTCCAACAACGCAACATTAAACACATTTTTAAAGAATACCAGATGGGACATGAAGTCGCATACGATTGTTTAAACTATATGGTTAATTGGGTTAAAGATAATTTATAAAACTATTTACCGAATTTACCATATTCAATACCTTCTGAATAAGGTACTTTGACACCGTGTTGATGCAGTGCATCTTTTAAAGCTTTATGTGCTGAGAAAGTAACTTCCCAATAGTCATCCGGGTGTACGTAAGGGCGCACCATAATCAACAAACTGTGAGAATCAAAATCAGCAATACCTATTTCAACAGGTGGTTCCTGCAAAACTTTTGGAACTTTATTAATGGCATCAACCAATATTTTTTTCACAACATCCCAATTTTCTTCGTAAGGAATATGAATGTCAATTTCCAAACGTATGACACCTTTTTCTGAATAATTGGTAACGATATCATCCGTTATTTTTGAATTGGGTACAATCAAAACTTTTTTACCGGGTGTTATCACTTTGGTACTAAAAATCATTATCTCTTCTACCCTACCAAATTTGTCACCTAATTGTATCCAATCGCCTGTTTTATAAGGTTTTAATGTCAAAATCAGTAATCCTGATGCAAAATTTCCCAAGCTACCTTGTAACGACATACCTACAGCAAAGCCGACGGCTGCTACTAAGGCTACCAATCCTGATAAATCTGCACCTAAAACATTTAAAGCAATAAAAATAACTATAACTTTAAGAGTAACATCAGCAATATTCAATAAAAAAGGACGAATATTATCGGAAATTGCAGCTTTAATCAACATTTTTTCAATAGCTTTGTGCAATTTCTTAACGATTTTCATTCCAATCCAAAGAATGAGACCGGCTATAAGTATTTTTACACTGTAACTGATTATTTTGTCAATTACTTCTTTATCAAAATGAAATAAATCATTAAAATATTCTTTCATAGTATCACTGATTTATACAGCCAAAAATAATTATAAAATAGTTGATGAGCAAACAATTTTTTTAGTTTTAACAAATCTTAGAATTTTTAAAAGCTTATTTATATAATTCAATGTCAAAAGCTTATTTTTTTATTTCTTAAGCAGGATTTTTTTGAATTGTTGCTTATCTCAAAACAGGAAAACTTAAATAATACTTGGTTACCGGTTGTGAAAGTGCCTTAATATTGTGCTGATCACTCGCTTTGGCAAATTCGATGACTTCATTATTTTTTGTCAATAATTTTATAGGTTGCTTGTCGTGCGTATATGCCCTGTGTGTCAATTTTCCTGAAAAAATTAAATAATCCAATTCTTTTTCATCTATTGGATATTGCTCCAAAACCTTAATTTTCAACGACTTTAAATAATTTTCATCAAATGCTTCTTTTTGGATTTTAATTTTATTCAAGTCACGACGATGCACAATCATTTGACTTAAATACGATAAGATAAAATCCGGATTACTTGTCCATTTTTTCAAATGATACCAAATATCTGAATCATCCAAACTCGTAAAAATAGCTAATGATTTTTGGTCAATTTCTTCCAAATTTCCTTTAAACAAATAAGCTAATTTATCGTCTAAAAATACTTGCTTGTTTTGATGCAACAATTCTTTAACTCGCCAAAGTATCTTTTCCAATATTTTTTCAAGCATCATGCCGGTTTTGTGCAAATACACTTGCCAATACATCAAACGGCGTGAAATAATAAATTTTTCAACTGAATAAATTCCTTTTTCATCAATAACCAATTGATTGTCTTTAACATTCAACATTTTAATCAGACGTTCACTATTGACTTGTCCTTCAATAACGCCTGAATAGAAACTGTCACGTCTGAGATAGTCGAGACGGTCCACATCAACCTGACTGCTAATGAGTTCGGTCAAAAAAGTTTTGTGATATTGTCCGGTAAATATTTGAATTGCCCGATCCAATTGCCCGTCAAATTCCTTATTCAATTCTTGCATAATGGCAAGCGAAATTTGCTCGTGAGAGATATTTTGGACGATACTGTATTCCAAAGCATGCGAAAAAGGTCCGTGACCGACATCGTGTAGTAAAATAGCTGTTAATGCCGCCAATTCTTCTTCTGCACTGATTTCTATATCTTTTTGTTTTAAGACATTAATGGCAGTTTGCATCAGATGCATGGCGCCAATGGCGTGATGAAAACGTGTATGATGTGCCCCGGGATAAACCAAATAAGACAGTCCCATTTGCGAAATACGCCTTAGACGTTGAAAATAAGGATGTTGAATGATATCATATATCAATTCGTCCGGTATATTGACAAAGCCGTAAATAGGGTCATTGATGATTTTTAGTTTGTTCATTTTATCTGGTTATATGTTTATTTGGTTATTTGGTGAATCGGTTATATGGTTATTTGATTGTCATTTCGAACGTAGTGAGAAATCTTAATTCTCCATTTTCAATTAATTAGATTCCTCGTCGCTCCTACGTCACTCTGTCGGAATGACAATGTCATTTCAAAGGTGCACCTGTCATTTCATTTTTAAGATTTTACTACCAGTGAGTTTCACCGAGTATTCTTTTTCAATTTTCATTTATCTTTCATCCCTTATCCCTTATCCCTTATCCCTTATCTCTCATCATCTCTTATCCAACTTATTACTTGCTACTCGATACTTGATACTAAAACTTAAAATGATAAGAAATCGCAGGTACAATTTTAAACAATGTAACCTGATAAGCACTTATTTTTTCAGTATTTTCATCGTATTTAAACTTCATCATAAAAGCATTGTCATGCGCATAAACATTATAGATTGAAAAATTCCAGTATGATTGCCAATGACGTTTGTCCGTATCAGCATTAAAATTCTTATTGTACCAAGTAACGGATAAATCCATACGGTGATAATCCGGCAAACGATTGGCATTGCGGTGAGAGAAAAACAAAATAACATGATCCCCCATTAAATATGTACCTGCCGGATATGTAATGGGGCGACCGGTATAATATTGCCACATAGTTGATACTTCCAAACGCTTATTTATTTTATAATCCAGTAGCAAATTGATATCATGTGGTCTGTCAACTACCGCAGGATACCATTTGCCTTCATTGATTTCGGGATGAATTTTTTCAGATTTTGAATAAGTATAAGCCAGTGAACCGGTCAATTTTCCTTTGGTTTTCTTTATTAAAAATTCTATACCGTAAGCTTTCCCTTTTTGTTGCAATAAATCACTCTCAATATTATCAGCCAAAGATAAAGTCGTGCCTATTTTGTAATCTGTAATGTTCTGCATATCACGATAATAGCTTCCTACACTAAAGAAATACTTATCCCCGATTATTTGATTGTATTCCAAACTGTACGCGTCGGATTGTTGCGGTTTGAGATTCACACTTGATGGTAACCATAAGTCTGTTGGTGTGGTAGTCGCAGCGTCATTGATTAAATAATGCAGAAATTGATAAGTACGATCGTAACTCAATTTTACGGCGGATTTTGTTGCCGGTTTCCAATTGATTGCTAAATGTGGCGCCCATTTGCCATAAGTTTTGGCTGCTTTAAATTTGCCTGCTGTAATAGTATCGATGATTTCGCCTAACTCATTGTATTTGTGGAATGTGCCGGAACCTAACTGTGAAAAATTTGATTGCCGGATACCATAAGTTAAGCGCCATTTTTCATTGAATTTTATCCGGTGTTGTACATAAAAATCCAGTTCTGAAGCCATTCTGTCCGGATATTTTATCATTTGTGTTTCTTGACGGGCATTCTTGATTTTACCGGGTTTAACACTATGCAAATAAGCGTCAATACCAAAATTAAATTGGTGCTTGCTGTTCAAAAAATAATTAAAATCTTGTTTGAAATTAGGACTTTCGATAGATAATCCGATATCAAAATCATAATCATCATGATCAACATTGTCTTTAATATTGATTTGATAATTATATTTACTATAAATTAAACTTGTTTTGGCGCGCAGTTTTTGATTAAAACGATGTTTAAAATACACACCGCCTACTGTGTTTCCGTAGTCCATTAAAAAATTAGCATCCGGGTGATAATTATCTCGTCCGTTGTATGCCGACACGCTCAAACTTGAATTTTCGGATACATCAAAGTTCATTTTTAAATTAATGTCGTAAAATCCGGCTTTGACGTCTTTGACGGCATCAATATTGAGTAAAGGTAACCACATATCGCCATAAGATTTACGAGCGGAAATGATAAAAGCTGACTTATCTTTTTTCAAAGGTCCTTCAGCATATAGTTGTGAAGCTATAATCCCGACGCCACCACCGTAATGAAACGACTGTTTGTCTCCGGTTCGGGTATTTACTTCCAAAATTGACGACAACCGGTTGCCAAAACGTGCCGGAATTGATGATTTGTACAGTTTTAAATTGTTGATAATATCGGGCGTAAAAACCGAGAAAAATCCCAAAATATGTGACGGATGATAAACGGGAGCGCCATCTAGCAGTATCAAATTTTGATCTTTGCTACCGCCGTTAACAGAAAACCCTGCACTACCCTCTCCTACCGATTTTACACCGGGTAACACTTGTACGGCTTTTAAAACATCTAACTCGCCAAACAACATAGGAACGTTTTTGATGTCTGTCATTTTTAGTTTGGTTAACCCGATGATTTTCTGCAATTCTTTCTTGGGCGTTTCTTTAACTGTAATAACCAATTCGCTTAAATTATTTTCATCAGGTTGCATTTTGATGAGCAAATATTTATTCTTTTGTAAATCAACCGAAATTTCTTGTTTTTGATAACCTAAATAACTGACTATCAATGTGTATTTTCCTTGTGCTAAACTCATTTCAAAATAACCGGTGTCGTCTGTAGAAACACCTTTATGAATATCCGTTTTCAGATATATATTGACACCCGGCAAGCCTTGCTCTTTTTCATTTAAAACCAATCCGCCGACAATCACAGAAGATTGCCCGAAAATATTAAAGAAAACAAAAAAAGTAAATAATACAAAGAATCTGTTCATTATCAAGGATTTTAAGTGTCAAATATAAGAATTTAGAATGTAGAAAATTTTTAAAGTGAAAATATTTTTTTTCAATCTTCAAAACAAAATAAAAGCACTGCTTATGGTATCACTTATAACGCATTGATTATTAGATATTCAAAGTATTTTGTAGAAGAAAAGCATCAATTAAAAAACAAAGCCTTTTAACCAAAAATATAAAAAGTTTATTTGCTGATTAGGTGTTTTTATGTACTTTTTATTTGACAATTATGCGGTCACATTTTTATGAAAAATTAAGATAAAATACTTTATTTTGTAAAAATCTCTGTTCAATACAGATAAATTATGTATTTTTGGAACAATTCTTGAAAAGAAAATAATCGAAATTATAAAAATCATTAAATTATATCGTTATGAAAAAGTTAGTACTATTAAGTTTAGTTTTATTCTCCTATTTTGGCATGAGTGCACAAGGCGTCATCGGAAAATGGAAAAGCATTGATGATGAAACCGGAAAAGCAAAGTCTATTATCGAAATTTATAAAAAAGGGGATAAATATTACGGTAAAATCGTAGAATTACTGACCGAACAAAACAGAGACGGTGTTTGCCGCACTTGTGAAACCGAGTATAAAAACAAAAATATCATTGGTTTGGTTATCATCAAAGACTTGGAAAAAGATGGTGATACTTACGAAGACGGCGAAATTATGGACCCGAAAAATGCCAAAACATACAGTTGCTATATTGAATTAGAATCTCCAAACAAATTGAAAGTGCGCGGTTATATAGGTTTTTCATTATTGGGAAGAACCCAGTATTGGTATAGAGTGGAATAAAATTTTAATCTGAATTAATAACCATGGTAGAGATGTTCTTTTTTTTTTGAACATCTCTACATTACAATATAAAACAACATGAGAAAATTTCTATTATACTTCATCTTAATCATCGGACTGATTTTCGGTGGTTTGTTTGCTTTTGATTACTATGTGCCTTACAGTGACGGCTGGAGAGCCGGAAAATTAATTAAATTCAGTCATAAAGGTGTTATTGTAAAAACTTGGGAAGGACAACTCAGTACCGGTGTCGGACAAGACCATTTGTGGGACTTTTCTGTAGAAGACAGAGATAAATTGGTGATTGAAAAAATGGTTGATTACCAAGGGAAAGGTGTCAAAATACGTTATGTTGAACGGTTCTGGAAAATTTTCTGGCTCGGTGATACAAAATATTTCGCTAAAGAAATCGTTTTGGATAAAGATGCCGAAAATATCGGTTTTTAATACCGGTATTTTTTCTAAAACTTATCAATGAAAAAGACTTTTTATATAGCAATTATTATTGTTTCGCAATGGCTGACGGCTCAAACCGGTCGCCACTACTCCAACGAATTTTTGAACATTGGTGTTGATGCGCGTAGTTTGGCTATGGGCAATGCCGTTGTGGCTAATGTAACAAACGGTACTGCCGGATATTGGAATCCTGCCGGCTTATCAAATGTTCAAAATCAACATCTTAACTTAATGCACGCCGCATATTTTGCCAATATTGCACAGTATGATTATCTATCGTACGCAAACACTTTAGATAAACGTACCGGCTATAGTGTTTCGTTGATTCGTTTTGGCGTGGATAACATCATGAACACTACACAACTAGTTGATGAACAAGGCAATATAAATTATGACAGAATTCGTTATTTCTCAGCAGCCGATTATGCTTTAAGCTTCTCTGCCGGACGAAAAAACGTATTTAAAGGTATGTCTGTCGGTGCTACTGCCAAACTGATTTACAGACATATAGGTGATTTTGCCCAAGGTTTTGGCTTTGGTTTTGATATTAGTGCGCAGTACCAATTGAAAAAATGGCAATTTGGCATGATGCTACGTGATATCACAACTACTTTCAATTATTGGTCGGTCAACAAAGACCGCTTTGATGAAATTTCACAAGCCGTACCCGGACAAAACCAAACAGCACCCAATAACGTAGAATTAACCTTACCCAAAATGCAATTGGGCGCATCGAGAAATTTTCATTTAAATCAAAATCTGGACTTGCTTGCCGAACTCGATTTCAATGCCCGGTTCTTTAAAATGAATAGCATTATCAGCAGTGACGTTATCAGTATGGAACCGGCGCTCGGTTTAGAATTTACTTATTACAAAATGGCTTTTATCCGGTTGGGTGTCAACAACTTCCGAAATGAATATTACTTCGATGAAAAACAACTTAAATTTCAGCCCAACGCCGGTCTGGGCTTTAAATATAAAGGTATATCCATTGACTACGGCTTAACTAATATCGGTTCTGACGGCTTTTATTCGCATTTTTTTTCACTTTCCGTTGATTTGGACCGGTTTTTGAATAAAAATAAAAAGTAATTTTGTTTATAAAAAAATTGTATCTTTGCAATATGACAAGCTTCAAAAAAACATATAAGAGTAGCAATCCGGCTGTCAATAAAAAAATAGCATTAATTGTTGAAAAAAAGAAAATTGTCAACACATATATACGTGAAGGCAAAGATTTAAAAACGCTTAATGATAAAGGCATTAAACTTAAACTCCCCCTATAAGGTATTTTTAAATTCCGATAATCATACTTATCATTTTGTCACTCAAAACGGAATTAAATATATTACATATTTTACTGATGCTGATGAATATTTTGATAATTTTGAATTAAAAAGTAATATCTATGTATTCGGTTTTGACCGTTCACGAGTAAATGAAAACAGTAATGTTTACGATGAATCTATCAAAGTGACAATAATTGCTATTATCAAAAACTTTTTCAAGAATAAACAGAATGTTCTTATATTTGTTGCAGATATTAATGAAGACAAACATAGAGCTAGACATCGATTATTTAATAATTGGAAAAATGAATTTGATAATTTATCTGAATTTGAAAAATATGATGTCGAAATAGTAACTGAAGGAGAAATTTTTTATGCGTCAATGATTATTGACAAAAACAATCCAAATAAATCTGATTACAAAAAGCATTTTTTTGATGAATCATCAAACCTTAATAAGTAAATTTAAAAAAAATGATGATGGTTCCTTAGATTTTTACAAAAAACTTTCAACTTTCAACTTTGGTTACAGAACTTGCCGATGTATCAACTAAAAGATTATCTTTGCAAAAAACTTGACTTATGAAATTTTTTATAGATACAGCTAACTTATCAGATATTAAAGAAGCCAACGAACTTGGTATTTTGGATGGGGTAACAACTAATCCTTCATTAATGGCCAAAGAAGGCATTACCGGAAAAGAAAATATTCTAAATCATTATCGTCAAATTTGTGATATTGTCAGCGGTGACGTCAGTGCCGAAGTGATTGCAACCGATTTTGAAGGTATGATTAAAGAAGCTGAAGAATTGGTAAAAATTGCCCCGAATATCGTCATTAAAATCCCTATGATTAAAGACGGTATCAAAGCTATTAAGTACCTTAGCAATAAGGGTATAAAAACCAACTGCACTTTAGTTTTTTCAGTAGGACAGGCTTTACTTGCCGCCAAAGCGGGTGCCACTTATGTATCGCCTTTTATCGGTCGTTTAGATGATATATCGGAAGACGGTTTAGGCTTGATTGCAGATATTCGATTAGTTTATGACAACTATGGATTTGAAACCGAAATTTTGGCGGCATCTGTTCGTCATACTATGCATATCAACGAATGCGCCAAAATAGGTGCCGATGTAGTAACCGCACCGCTTAAACCTATTTTAGGCTTACTTAAACACCCGTTAACTGATATCGGTTTGGAAAAATTCTTAGCTGATTACAGAAAAGGAAATTAAACTTAATAGTTAAAAGTTAAAGGTTGAAATTTGAAAGTTCATAATATTGAATTAACATTACAAACATTTTAACTTTAAAAACTATCAACTATTTTTTTCCCATGTATTAACATACTGTTGCGCAACTTTTTTATAATGATGATGTTCTTCAATAAACCGACGGGCATTTTGCGATATTTCAATAATTCTATCCGGATTTTCAATTAATCCGGATAGTTTTTTTACAACATCATCTACTTCAGGCAATACGTTTACTGCAGGATCATATTTTAGTTTATAATGTTCATAAAACTCTTTTTCGGCACCGGTCAATACACATTTGCCTTTTGCCATAGCTTCCAAAGCGTTAAATCCTTGGTCGTATGAATAAAGTTGGTCTATAAAAATATGTGCAGCATCATATTGTTTGATATAGTCCTCATAAGACAAGTTTTCTGCTAACATAACACGAACTTTTCCGGCATATTTTTCTTTGACAATGTCTAGTGCAGACAGAACAATATCCGATCCTTTTTTATAAAAACTAAATCTGTTTACCCCGAAGAATATGTTTATTTTATCGTTGATTTTCAACGACTTGTATTGAATTTTATCAATATTTACAGGATTGGGTATCATGGATAAAGTTTTGGGGTGTGATTGGTACGGAATAGCATAATCCATATCGGAAGGAATAATTCCCGAGACATTATCAACTACAAAATCGTGCAATTTTTGATAGGCGGGTTGCAAGTATTTATAAGAAAAAAAGGCTTCATTTTTTAGCGCAGGATTACGCTTAAAAGGATCTAATATAGAATATCGCATGTTGCCGTCATCATAATATTTGATAACATGCGTATCTTCTCCGCAAGCAGACAGAAAAATACTTTTATTTTGCAGGAAAACTTTTTGGTAAAAAGCTATTTCATCATTAGGATAAATACCAAAAGCATCTTCATTTATAAGCTGAACTACATCGAAATCTTTAAGTTTTGGTAATATACTCAAGAGATTTTTATAAATATCTTTTTTAAAATGATTGTATTTGGTCAAATGATACACTAACAACCACCATTTGTTTTGATAAAAACGCTTACGAATCTTAGACGATACATCAATATCAGACGGAAATTGCTTGAAATTATCCCCGGTTCCCACCAACAAAACCTGATGACCAAGTTCATTTAAACCTTCTTTTAACGAATTATGTAAACGGCTGTATTCGCCCAATAATAAAATATCCATAATCAACAAATATACAATAAATATATAGTATGCTAAAACTTTGTTAATTGTTGATAATCAACAACTTTCAGTTATTCGGAATAAATCAAATATTTTTTTCTGATTTGTTTAAAATGCTCAATTCCTTTTTGCCATTTTGCTTTTATTTTTTTAGCAGGCAAACCTTTTTCAATATCACTTTGTAAACTTTTGGTACCGGCAAGTTTGACAATAAATTTATTGAAGAATTTAGCTTTTAACGAAGCCGGATAAGATTTGTAGGCATTGATGAGCCAGTCTAAATACAACTCCGTTGGTGGTGTGACCTTACGCAAATCTTTACCGTAGCAAACTTTATCTTGGTGTTTGGGCCATTTGCTACCGGCATTTGGTTTTGGCACAAACGAAAAATTTGTTTTAGGCAAATTCGGTGAACCGTAAACCTGAAAAGGGAAGTCTGTCCCCCGCCCTACACTAACATCGGTACCTTCAAACAAACAAAGGGACGGATACAACTTAACGGATTGATAATTAGGTAAATTTGGTGAAGGTTTCACAGGTAATTTATAAACAGATTTGTGTGTATAATTTTGAATGGTAATAACGGTTAAATCAGCCTGCACACCGTTTTTCAACCAATGTTCACCATTAATCATTTTAGCATATTCTCCAATTGTCATAGCATAAACAATAGGAACCGGATGCATACCTACAAAAGACATATTTTCTTTTTCCATCACCGGACCTGCAATATAATTGGCGTTAGGATTGGGACGGTCTAAAACAATAACCGGAATATGTTGTTCGGCGCCTGCTTCCATAATATAATGTAATGTAGATAGATAAGTATAAAATCTAACCCCAACATCTTGAATATCAAACACAATCACTTCTACACCTCTCAAGTCTTCAGGTGTAGGCTTTTTATGTTTGCCATAGAGCGAAATGATAGGCAATCCGGTTTTCTTATCTTTTGAATTGGCTACATGCTCACCCGCCGATGCTTTGCCACGAAAACCGTGTTCCG
>JALVLX010000027.1 GCA_027032855.1 Flavobacteriales bacterium
AAACGATTACAACAAATCATTTAGCTTATAAAAGAGTGCCCGAAACAGGAATCGAACCTGCACGTCCTTGCGGACACATGACCCTGAATCATGCGCGTCTACCAATTCCGCCATTCGGGCAAAATGCGATGCAAATATAATAAAAAAAGCCCGCCCTGACATTCGTCAGGGCGGACTTTTTATTGATATTCTTTGTTATCGATTAAAGTTTAGATAACAATTCCAATCTTTCCCAACGGTTGTTGATTTCTTGTTGCAACATATCTTGCAATTCTTTTGCACGTTCGGGATTTGCTTTTTTAACGCGAGCAAAACGAGCTTCTTTATCAATCAAGTCAGTAACAGGAATTGAAGGTGCTTTGCTGTCTAATTGGAAACGTTTTCCGGCAGGTTTTCTAGGGTCATATCTAAACAATGGCCAGTAACCTGATTTAACCGCCAATTCTTGGTGGTCGGCACCGTCACCCATATCATAACCATGCTCAATACAGTGTGAGTAAGCAATGATGATAGAAGGTCCGTCATACTCAGCAGCTTCTTTAATAGCTTTCAAAGCTTGTTGATCTTTGGCACCACTGGCAATATGAGCAACATAAACATTGCCGTAAGCTACAGCTTGTAAAGCGATATCTTTTTTAGGAATAGCTTTACCGGCAACTTCAAATTTAGCACTGGCTGCCAAAGGTGTAGCTTTGGAAGCTTGACCTCCGGTATTTGAATAAACCTCGGTATCCATTACCAAAATGTTGATATTTTCACCACTGGCAATTGCGTGGTCTAATCCACCGTAACCGATGTCATAAGCCCAACCGTCACCACCGAAAATCCAGATGTATTTTTTACGCAAATCATCAGCCATTACCATCAAACGTCTGGCATCGTCAGAATCGATATCTTTGATAGCTTCTCTGACTTGCTTGATGTTTTCCAATTGTTGTTCTTTTTGCGTTTCGTCAGCTTCAGGGTTGTTTAAGATAGCTTCAACCAATTCACTACCGACTACATTTTCAAATTGTTTCAACAAAGTACGGGCGGTTTTTTGTTTTTCGGTCAATGCCAATCGCATACCTAATCCGTATTCGGCGTTGTCTTCAAACAATGAGTTTGCCCAAGCAGGACCTTGCCCTCTGTCGTTAGTTGAATAAGGCGTTGTAGGTAAGTTACCACCGTAGATTGAAGAACAACCTGTTGCGTTGGCAATTACCGAACTGTCACCGTAAAGTTGGGTAACTTCTTTGATATAAGGTGTTTCACCACAACCCGGACAGGCGCCAGAATATTCAAATAAAGGCTCTAAGAATTGAACATTTTTAACGGTGTTCAATTTCAATTTTTTACGGTCATACCAAGGCAGGTCAACGAAGTAATCCCATAATTTTTGTTCAACGGGTTGAACTTCCATACGCGGATGCATGTTGATAGCTTTAAATCCGGGTTCGGTTTTGCTTTCAGCCGGACAAACAGCCACACAAAGCGTACAACCTGTACAGTGCTCAGGGTCAACTTGTAATACATAAGTGTCAACTCCTTCGTAACGACCTTTGATTTTGGTCTTTTTCAATTCTTCAGGAGCATCTGCCAAAGCTTCTATATCTATAATTTTAGAACGGATTGCAGCGTGAGGACAGATGTGAACACACTTGTTACATTGTGTACAAAGTTCGGTATCGTCCCAAGTAGGTACAAAGTCAGCAATGTTTGATTTTTCATATTTTGCCGTTCCAAGCGGGAATGTACCGTCAGCTTCAAATGCACTTACCGGCAATGAATCGCCTTCGCCTGCATAAATTTTACCCAAAACGTCTAAAACAAATTCAGGAGCATTGTCGTGCATCACGCTTTCCAAGTTTCTATCGCTTGTAGTTTGTTTAGGATAATTAACCTCTTGCAAGTATTCCAAAGCTTTATCAACAGCGTTGAAGTTCATTTGAACAATTGCATCTCCTTTGTGAGAGTAAGACTTAACAATCGCATTTTTAATTTTTTCGATAGCTTCGTCTTGTGGTAAAATACCTGAGATAGCAAAGAAACATGTTTGCAATACGGTGTTGGTTCTACGACCTAATTTGGCTTCAAAAGCTACACGGGAAGCGTCAACTACATAGAATTTTAACTCACGGTCAATGATTTCTTGTTGAATTTCTTTAGGGAGTTGATCCCAAATTTCGTCAGCTGTAAAAGGCGAGTTTAATAATAATGTACCACCTTTTTTGATGTTTTTAACGAAATTATATTTTTGAACAAAGTTAAATTGGTGGATAGCTGCAAAATCCGCTTCGTCAATCAAGTAAGTGGATTGGATAGGATCCGGTCCGAAACGTAAGTGCGATACGGTTCTGGCACCTGCTTTTTTACTATCGTAAACAAAATAACCTTGAACGTAATTGTCAGTAGTTTGACCAATGATTTTAATAGAGTTTTTGTTGGCCGAAACTGTTCCGTCGGAACCCAATCCGAAGAATAAGAAACTCTTGTTGTTATTGTCAACTTTGAAGTTAACGTCTTTGTCAATGCTTGTAAATGTTACATCATCAACGATACCGACCGTAAAGTGGTTTTTAGGTTGGTCTTTATCTAATTCGTCAAAGACACCTTTAACGTGAGACGGGTTAAATTCTTTTGAAGATAAGCCGTAGCGACCGCCAACAATCTTAGGCATTGTTCTACCTGATTCAACAAAAGCATTAACGGTATCCATATACAATGGTTCACCGATGCTACCTGATTCTTTGGTGCGGTCTAAAACAGCAATTTTCTTAACTGTTTCGGGAATAGCGTCCATGAAATCTTTGATAGAGAAAGGACGGTATAATCTAACGACCAAAACACCGACTTTTTCACCGTTTTTAGTCATTTCTTCAACGGTTTCTAAGGCAGCACCCATACCGGAACCCATGATGATGATTAATTTTTCAGCATCAGGCGCACCATAATATTGGTATAATTCGTAACGACGACCGGTTAATTCGTAAAACTTGTCAAAAGTTTCTTTAACAGCTGCCGGAACTCTTTGATAATAAGGGTTTGAACGTTCTCTGTTTTGGAAGAATACGTCAGGGTTTTGAGAAGATCCTCTTAATTTTGGTTTATCGGGATTCAAAGCTCTGACTTTGTGTTCCATCACTTTATCCTCCGGAATCATTTCTTTCATGATTTCGTCAGGAATAGCGTCAATTTTTTGAATTTCGTGAGAGGTTCTGAAACCGTCAAAAATGTTTAAGAAAGGAACACGAGTGTTTAATGATGCAACTTGTGCCAACAATGCCATATCTTGGGCTTCTTGCACGGAACCACCGAACAACATAGCAAAGCCTGTTTGACGGGTTGCCATCACATCTGAGTGGTCACCAAAGATTGATAAGGCGTGTGTAGCTACAGTTCGGGCAGCAATATGAAAAACGGTCGGTAACAACTCACCGGCAATTTTATACATATTGGGAATCATCAGCAACAAACCTTGAGATGCGGTAAAAGTAGTGGTTAAAGCACCTCCTTGTAAAGCACCGTGAACGGCACCTGAAGCACCTCCTTCACTTTGCATTTCAATTACCCGAGGGACTTCGCCCCAAATGTTTTTTTCTCCTTTGGCGCTCAATGCATCGGCATGTTCACCCATGGGAGATGACGGTGTAATGGGGTAGATGGCACAGACCTCATTGATCTTATGTGCTACTCTGGCTACCGCTTCATTTCCGTCTCCTATAAATTTAGGAAATTGTTTTGCCATAATATTTTGTTTTAGTATTGATTTTTTATTTAAACACACAAAGGTATGAAACTATTTTTCTTTTCAAATGATTTTAGATATTTATTCTAAAAATTTACTTTAAATTTACTTTTGGTTAGTTGGTTATATGGTTATTTGATGAGTTGATGATTTGATGATTTAATGACATGGGAATATTTGAAATAACAAGGCAAAAAAACTTTCAACTTTTAACTTTCAACTTTCAACTAACTTTTGTTAAATTGCGCAATAGAATAATTGGCGTATTTCTACGTTATTAATTAGGTAAATCTTGATGTGATGTTAAAAAGACTTTTATTAATTATTTTACTATTAATCAATGTGTTAAATGTTTTTGGTCAGGCTTCTGATCAATATTTTAATCCGGATACAAAGTATGTGGAAGCGGTTAATCTGTATTCGGATAAGGCATACAAAGCCGCTGAATATGCTTTTGAAAAGCTGAAAAATCAGATTTCAGACAGGCAAAAACTCGGTGATGTGTATTTTTATCTGGCAAGTATTGCCGTACGCACCGGTGCGGATAATGCCGGTGATCTGTTAACTTATTTTACGCAGCATTTTCCGACACATCCCAAAAGAAGATTAGTGTATTTTGATGCAGCTGACTATTATTTTTCGCATGGTGACTTGAACAAAGCTCAAGAGTATGTGTTGCAAGTTGATCCGGGCAGTTTGTCGCCGGAGGAATATGATAAGTACAATTTTTATTTGGGTTATACTTACCTGAAACAACAAGATTATAAAAAGGCGGAGCGCTTGTTTGAAAAATTGCTGGATTCTAAGCAGTACGGCAAGCAGGCACGGTATTATTACGGCTATGTGGCGTATAAGCAGGATAATTTTGCCAAAGCTAAAAAGTATTTTGATATGATTGCCGACGAGAGTGATTTCGGCAACAAATTACCTTATTACCGGGCGGATATGTTTTTTAAATTGCAACAATTTGAAAAAGCCATTGATGAAGCTTTGAAGATTTATGAGCAATCACATCGCAAAGAAAAGTCGCAGTTGGCAAAAATTATAGGGGAGAGCTATTTTAATTTACAACAATATGATAAAGCAATTCCTTATTTGAAGGCTTATCGTGGCGTGAAAGGGCGTTGGAACAATGTGGATTATTACCAATTGGGCTATGCTTACTACAAAACCGGTGATTATGAGAAAGCGATTGAAAACTTTAATAAAATCATAAGCGGAAATGATGCTGTGGCGCAAAATGCGTATTATCATTTAGCCGATTCTTACTTGGCTACGGGACAAAAGATGAAAGCTTTGAATGCTTTTAAAAAAGTGTCAGAAATGTCGTTTGATAAAAATATGCAGGAGGATGCATTTTATAATTATGCCAAACTGGGATACGAATTGGGAAATCCGTTTGAAAACAGTTCGAAAGTGATTTTAAGGTATTTAAAACAATATCCCGATACGCCTTACAGAAAGGAATTGGAAGACTTGTTGGTCAATTCGTACTTGACATCCAATAATTATGAGGAAGCGCTCAAATTGTTGGAAAAAAATCAACAAACCCATACCAAAACTTATCAAAAAGCTGCCTATTATCGTGGTTTGGAATTGATAAACGAAGGAAAGTATAAGGAAGCACGAGACATATTTAACAAAATTTTGACCGAAGGTTTTGAACCTAAATATCGTAATTTGGCAAAATTTTGGAAAGCGGAAATGGATTACCGGTTACACGATTTTGAAGTGGCAAAAAAAGGTTTTGAAGCTTTTGTGTCTTCTAATACAGATAAGTACGGTAAAGAAGCTAAATTGGTTAATTACAATTTGGCATACACCTATTTTAAACTGAAGGAATACGCAAAGGCATCGGATTATTTTGATAAATTTATTAAAACAAAGCCGGAAAGGAAATTGTTGAAAGACAGTTATTTGCGATTAGGTGACAGTCGTTTTGCTTCTAAAAAATATTGGCCGGCAATGGAGGCTTACAATAAAGCTATTATGCTAAAAGGGGCTGATGCGGATTATGCGTTTTATCAAAAAGCCATTAGTTATGGTTTTGTAGGAAAAAACAAGAAAAAAGTTGATGAGCTCAATGCATTTATCCAACAGTTTCCGCATTCAAAACTGTTGCCTGACGCCTTATATCAATTGGGTAGTACGTATTTGGTACTTGATAATGAGACGAAGGCGCTTTCAAGTTTTGACAGATTGTTATCTGCTTATCCCGAAAGTAAATATGTGCCGGTAGTCTTGCTCAAACAGGGGTTGATTTATTACAACAAGAACAAAAACGATTTGGCA
>JALVLX010000028.1 GCA_027032855.1 Flavobacteriales bacterium
ATAAATCATCATTTCATCAATAATTTTTGTAATTCTTTGATTTTCGGAGTAAGTTTGCAGTCTTAAAAAATCAATCAAATAAATCCCGATTATGTTACAGATAAACCGAATCAGAGCAGAAAGAGAGGCAATTATCGAAGCGATGAAAAAGCGTAATTTTGATGCGACTGAAATTATAAATAAAGCCGTAGCGCTTGATGATTTGCGCAGAAAGACGCAAACTGAAAATGACAACTTACTTGCCGAAATGAACAAGCTTTCCAAAGAAATTGGGGTGCTTTATAAAAGCGGAGAACCTCAAAAAGCGGAAATTTTAAAACAAAAAACCACGCAAATCAAGGAGCAAATCAAGCAGTTATCCGAACAATTGGACAAAGCAAAAACCGAATTACAAGAAGTCTTATATCAAATTCCGAATGTACCGAATCCTTTAGTGCCTTTTGGTAAAGATGAAGCTGATAACGAAGTGGTTTTTGAACATGGTGATGTTTTAAATATGCCTGATGATGCCTTGCCACATTGGGAATTAGCAAAAAAATACGATTTGATTGATTTTGAACTCGGTAATAAAATCACCGGTGCCGGTTTCCCGGTTTATAAAGGTAAAGGTGCTAAATTTCAAAGGGCATTAATCAACTATTTTTTAGATAAAAACGAAGCTGCCGGTTACCGCGAGATGCAAGTGCCACACTTAATCAATGAAGCTTCGGGATACGGAACCGGACAGTTACCCGATAAAGAAGGTCAAATGTATGTGGTAGAGCGTGACAATTTGTACCTTATCCCGACTGCCGAAGTGCCGGTGACTAATTTGTACCGCGATGTGATGTTAAAAGCATCGGATTTTCCTATTAAAAATACGGCTTATACACCTTGTTTTCGTCGAGAAGCCGGATCTTATGGTGCACATGTACGCGGTTTGAACCGTTTGCATCAATTTGACAAAGTGGAAATTGTACGTTTGGAACACCCTGATAAATCCTACGAAGCCTTAGAAGAAATGGTAGAACACGTCAAGCAAATTTTGATAGAGCTAGGTCTGCCGTTTAGAATTGTCCGTCTTTGTGGTGGCGATTTGGGCTTTACCTCTGCCTTGACGTATGATTTTGAAGTTTGGTCGGCAGCACAAAAACGCTGGTTGGAAGTCAGCTCTGTTTCCAATTTTGAAGATTTTCAAGCCAACCGTTTAAAACTACGTTTTAAAGATATTGATGGTAAAAAACGTTTGGCGCATACGCTTAACGGGAGTTCACTTGCCTTACCACGTGTGGTAGCTGCTTTGCTAGAAAATAACCAAACGGACAAGGGTATCAAAGTACCTGAAGTTTTACAAGGTTTTATGGGGACTGATTTGATTGATTGAAAATCCCAATTTAATATCAAAAATCACGCACTTTTGGAGCACATTTTTTTGATTACGATTATATTCATAGAGCAACACCCTATGTTTATAAATCACGCACCTTTTTATCTTTCAACGAGATATTAAGGATAAAAACAGGAAGAGCACCAAAGGTGTGAAATTAATTAGCCCTATTCGTTAGGGTAGGGCAAAAGATGCGATATAATTATTTTTTCCAAAACCTCTGATAAAAAACCAATCCCGCCAATGCCCCTAAAGTATTAGCCAAGGCATCAAAAACCTCACCGGTACGGTTTGGAATGTAGTATTCTTGTAAAAATTCGATGATAACTCCCAATAAAATGGCAAGAATAAATAATTGATTTTTTTTTAATTTCAATTCGGGGTATGCCAAAAGCCAAAACAGTACAAAAAAGAAGTAAAGAAAGAAGTGCACGATTTTATCGGCAAATTGAAATGACGGAAGGTGTATGCCTTTTAAAGGCGTCAAACTAACAGCAGTCAGCCACAAAGTGTAGCCGACTGCCAGTATTTTATATTTATGCTTTAATATTTTTCTTGTAAGCTTCTGCATCTAATAAATCGTTCACTTCATCCGGATTGGTGATTTTGATCTTGATAATCCAACCGTCACCATAAGGATCTTTGTTGATAAGTTCAGGTTCGTCTTCCAAAGCTTCGTTGAATTCCAAAACTTCGCCGGCAATAGGCATAAACAAATCCGAAACTGTTTTAACTGCTTCAACAGTGCCGAAGACTTCATCTTTGTCCAGTTCTTCGCCTTCAGTATCTACTTCAACATAAACAATATCGCCCAATTCTCTTTGAGCAAAATCCGAAATGCCAATTGTGGCGGTATCACCATCTATTGCGATCCATTCATGGTCTTTGGTATATTTTAAATTTTCGGGAAAATTCATTGTGTCTGATTTTTTAAAATTTGATGAACAAAAATACTAATATTTCAATACTAAAAAAAATTATTTTTTAAAATTTCATGGAAATAAATTTATTAGAATTTCTGACTTATTATGGATTATAGAATACTTTGTTTTATTGATTATTGTTTAATACTTCTAATTACTAAAATCTAATTTCTAAAATTAATTTCCAAACGTATATTTAATGGTTAATCCTCCTCTAATATTGGTAAAAGGATAGGAGGTAGAAATAGCATATTCAGAGTATGAATGATTGTAGAATAAGATAGCTGAAAGTGCTTTTGTCAATGCATAGTCAGCACTGAATTTCAAATTATACATGGTTTGTCCAGCTGTGATTTGGTTATTATCATCAGAGAGGCTTCGCAAAATCGTAATGTTATTACGCATGGAGGCATCTATTTTTAAAATTAAATCGCTTGTAAATTCAATACGTCTGCCTGCCAAACGCAAGGGTAGGGTAATGTCTTTTAATCTATAACCCAATCCGGCGGTGTATTCTTTACCCGCTACTTCAGATAAAGTGTAGTTGTTAAGATTTAATGACATGGTGCGGTCTTGTTTGATAGAAAAATCCAGTTTTAGGGAGTTTTGCATCTCCATGTTGAGTTTAATCAACGGGTTGAATGCTTCGGTTAATGTAATATTATCCATGACGTATGGTGAATAGAAATTGCCGGCAACATCTCTGGCATTCGGATCTTGGAATGTTTGCAAATTATTGGTGAACTGATTAACCGTATAATTTGATTGGTAATTATGTTCCAAGCTCAAGTTTTTAAAGATTTTTTTTAGCCATTTTACTTTATTCAAACCGGATAATTTGACACGCCAATTGGGAACAGGAAATTGTTTAAAAGGTTCCAAACCTAAATTTCCGGGATCAGAATCCATATATCCGGTAATGAAAGAATACATCAAAACTTCAGTTTGTAATGGTCCGTAGCCGTCAGGATAGCCTGAAGACGGAACAGTAACACCACGTTGTGTTGCCAGACGGCGCGCAATAGTTAACCGGCTGTTTAACATCCTGTCAAATGCCGGACTGTTTTTAAGCGAAATGTTTTCAAATGCCGTTTTGGCCAAAATGGATGAAACGGAATAATTACCCATGGTAGTTGGGACCAGCGGGTTATAATTATTGCCTACGGCGTTGAATTGTTCACTTAAATTTTCCATGTAGGAAGTCTGTCCTTTGAAAGTAATTGATAAATTTTTAAACGGTTTAATGGTTCCCTGATAGCTCAGATCTTCAGAAAATGTTTCAATATAAGGGTCATTAAAGTCGGGATATTGGGAGAGCCAACCGCGTTTGGCAGCTTCATAACGGATTTGATCATCATCCCAGCCTAATGTAAATGGCAAGCTGGGTTGAGTGGTGCCGAAAAATCCAACACTGTTGAGATAACCGGGTAGCATCAAACCGCTATTTCGTTTATAGGTTACTTTAACATTTTGGAAACCGGTCAAAACGCCAAGTAAAGAGCCCAAGAATTCGTTTTGTCCTGTACCGGCAACTTCTGTTTTTTTCTTTTCCTTGCCTTTTTTCTTACCGGATTTATTTTTTTCGTTTTTAGAATCTTTGCCTTTTTTTTCTTTACTGCCTTTGTTTTTACTTGTTTTTTTAGACTTTCTCTTTGACCGCCCTTTTCCCATCAATCTTTTTTGCAATTTGGTAATACCTAATTCACGATAAAGTTTGCGCATGTCAATATTGGCATTAATTTGATGTGAATTGGAATTTTGAACCGTATTTCCCAAGTCGTATCCGTTAACGTTAGCCAATGCTTCAGAACTTTTTTGCCACTGGAAAGTGCCGTTGTAAACATAAGTTACTTTTAAGAAATCTAATAACGGCAACTTGTTTAACGGCAAGTTGTATGATACATTTATATTTTGAGCATGCGTCAAAGGTTCTCCGGTGTTGAAATAGTCTGTCCAAATGGTATTGTTAAAATCCGTTGAACCATCCGGTAATAAATAATTTTTAACAGCTCTGTTATGTGTAATGCCAAAAGAGGTTTGTATAGATTTGGTCGGGTTGTAGTTGACCGTATAACCCCAGTCAAAAGTGTATTCTCTGTTTTGCAATGGCGGAATTGCCAACCCGTAATCTTCTATTTCTCTAAAATGTAAATTATTGAATCGTCTGTTGATATTGCTGGTAACCGTGATATTTGACGGCATAATGTTAAAATTAAAATCTTTGATAAACCGCAGATGTTTTGATTTTAATTTTTTAGATTTTTTAAAAGGCGTAAAAGACAATTCTTTAAAATTGTAAGCATAATTCATGCCCAAACGGGTAGTTTCATCTTTGTTTGAAGCAATTTCGTAGTCGGAATGATAAACTTCGTTGTAGGCAAAATCAAATGTGAAATTCTCAACATCGTAGAAATGTTTTTTATTTTTCTTTTTGTCTTTTTTGCCATTATTTTTACCGGGAGCATTTGTGGGTGCTTTCTTATTATTTTCGGTAGAATAACCTTTTTTGATACCTGACAGCGTTATGCCACGATGCCGTGTGTAGGCCTGAGCAACTTGTCTGATAGAATCGCGTTGTTTTGAATTATCTGCTACATCCAACCGGTCTTGAACAGTTATATCACGCCAGATAGGGTCGTATTTGGGGGTGATAAATTCTTCAGAAATGGTGTAGTTTACCGGGAATGTAATGTTCCAATTTTTGGGTAGCAATTTGCCCATATTGACGTTGGTATTCAAATTATACCTTTTGGTATCTTCCAAGTTTCTTTGAAGCGGCCCTTCTTCCAATCCGCCAAACCCTTCGGTAGAAATGCCACCGGTAAATGAAATGGTTGCAAAGTCGGCCAAATTGGTATCAATGGTAGCGTTAGATGCCCAACCACCTTTGTTTTTCATTTCAGACAAGCGCAGTTCGTTAAACCAGTATTCCCCGCAAATATCTTGCCCGGTAGTATTTCGAACACCGACCATGATGACTTTGACATCGCCAAAATTAGGGTTCCCTTTGATACCGATAATTAAGCGATTAGGTTTGTCGGCAGCAGTCGGATCTAAAGTTGCTTCATCAAAGTAAACCGGCAAGCTGGTCGTATTAATCGTATGATTTTTAATCATTTCCAACTTAATCTTGTTGAGTAGTTCCAATTTTAAATCGATGCGGTTTTCCAACGGCCAAATTTCTTCGGGGTCTGATGTGCCGAATTGCGTCACTTTTAACGGAATTTGTACTTCGTAAAAGTTGTCAGTCAAATCGTTACCAAATCGAACAAAACCGATTGCTTCTCCGTCTTGCAAATCGGGATTCCCATCGACACTTTCTGCATGAATAAACATCTCCAAGTTTTTGAATTGACGCATATCCACACTATTATATTTATATACGCCACGTGCGTCTTTGGGTTCCAAGTTGCAAACTTTTAGAGACAGAGATTGTTCGTTTTGACGTATTTGAGAGTTTTGTTGATAAATTTCTTCACGTTCAATACCGGGAGGCAAGACGTAGGGGATTGGTTGTCGTGCTGCATTGTCTTGAATGCTGACAGCTGCCGTTTCAACTGTTGTATTGTCGTCATTTGGGTCAGGGTCGGCAGGATCTAAAGTCAATTTGAATTTTTTCCAATCTGCCCGTACTAAATTCAGTGATGCAAATCTCAATGTCACACGGTCGTCGGTGAAACCGTTGAGGTACATTCTCATAAA
>JALVLX010000029.1 GCA_027032855.1 Flavobacteriales bacterium
AAGGTATAAACCGTACCAAATCGGGTATTATGCTCGGACTGGGCGAAACCACCGAAGAAGTTATAGAAACCATGCAAGATTTACGTAACGCCGGCGTCGATGTTATGACTATCGGGCAATATTTACAACCGTCTCCTAAACATTTGCCTGTAGTGCGTTATCCCCACCCCGATGAATTTAAAAATTATGAAGAAATCGGCATGTCAATGGGTTTCCGGTATGTTGAAAGCGGGCCGTTGGTCCGTTCATCGTATCATGCACATAAACATATTAGTTAAAAGTTGAAAGTTGAAAGTTTAAAGTGGAGCGAAAGCGACATCCCGTGCCGCCGACGGACGTTGGGGGAGCGGAATTGAACTTCGACAAGCTCAGTGACCTTAGTTAAAAGTTGAAAGGCGCTACTCGTGTATCAAAAAAGACAGAAAAAAAACACAAAAAATAAAGAGGCAAACTTTTTGTGGATAAAAATTATACATTAAATACATATAATGCAAAATCGTGAATTGCAATTGGCATGGGAATTTGTCAATTATACCAAGCGCAATATTTTTTTAACAGGCAAAGCCGGAACGGGCAAGACAACATTCCTGCACCGTCTTAAAGACAAAAGTAACAAACGTTTGGTCGTAACGGCTCCAACGGGTGTTGCAGCTATCAATGCCCGTGGTGTGACCATTCATTCTTTTTTTCAAATTCCCTTCGGACCGGTTATTCCCGGTGAAACTCAACAAAATATTAAACGTGATTTTAAACACAAATTCAGCAAGAAAAAAATCAACATCATCAAATCCCTCGATTTATTGATTATCGATGAAATCAGTATGGTTCGTGCAGACCTGCTCGATGCTATCGATTTTACCCTTCGCAAATACAAAGACCGCAACAAAGTATTCGGTGGGACGCAAGTTTTGATGATAGGCGATTTGCAACAACTCTCTCCCGTAGTCAAACCAAACGAATGGGAATTGTTAAAAAATCATTACGAAACACCGTATTTTTTCAGTAGTAAAGCTTTCAAAGAAGCTAATGCCGTGAGTATAGAACTCAAAAATATTTACCGGCAAGAAGATGAAACTTTTATCAAAATTCTCAATGAAATCAGAAATAACAAATTATCGAACGAAAGTGCCCGTTTGCTCAACAGCCGCTACATTCCGGACTTTGAACCTCCTGAAAACGAAGAATATATTTTACTGACAACTCATAATTATAAAGCCAACAAAATCAATCAAAAAAAATTGGACGAACTTCCGGGAAAACCTTATTATTTTCACGCATATATAGAAGGTCACTTCCCCGAAAACGCCTATCCCAATGCCGAAAAATTAGTGCTAAAAAAGGGCGCACAAGTTATGTTTATTAAAAACGACAGTAGTTTTGAAAAACGTTACTACAACGGAAAAATAGGTAAAATTACCTTTATCGATGACAAAAACATTTTTGTCAAATGTCCCGGAGACGACAGAGAAATAGAAGTGAAACGGGAAATGTGGGAGAACATTACTTATTCGATAAATCCCGAAACCAAACAAATAGAAGAAAAAAGTCAAGGCAGTTTTTCGCAAATCCCTTTAAAATTGTCTTGGGCTATCACTATCCACAAAAGTCAAGGGCTTACGTTTGACAAAGCTATTATAGATACCGAATTGTCATTTGCACACGGGCAAACTTATGTCGCTTTAAGCCGGTGTAAAAGTTTGGAAGGCTTGATACTCAAATCACCCATCCAAAGCAGTAATATCATCAACGACAGACGTGTAACGGGCTTCACCGACAACATCGTCAAGCACCAACCTGATGAAACTGTTTTGCAAAAATCTAAAAATCAATATTTTACAGAACTTGTCAGTGAATTATTCGATTATCTCCCCCTACTCTACCCTGTTAACCGGCTGATAGACATCTATCAAAAAAATACAAGCAGTATCCAAGGAAACGTTATTACGCCTTTACAAAAACTCAAAGAACAAT
>JALVLX010000030.1 GCA_027032855.1 Flavobacteriales bacterium
ACAAATCGGTATAACCGGTAATTTTCCCTACAATATTTCAACACAAATTGTTTTCAAAGTGTTGGATTTCAAAGAAATAGTTCCCGAATTCACAGGTATGTTTCAAAAAGAAGTGTCAGAACGCATTGCAGCATCACATGGCAACAAAACTTACGGTATATTATCCGTCTTGGCTCAAACCTACTATCACACCGAATATCTTTTTAGTGTCAACGAACATGTTTTTAACCCACCGCCTAAAGTAAAATCAGGCGTTATCAGACTGACACGAAAAGACAATTTTCCGGACATTCCCTACGATTATTTCAAAAAATTAGTCAAAACAGCCTTCAACCAACGCAGAAAAACACTGCGTAACAGTTTAAAATCATATAATTTGAGTGATAATTTAAAACAAGCTCGTATCTTTGCAAAAAGACCGGAACAATTATCACCGGCAGAATTTGTTGAACTGGCTCAAATGATTAGAAATGACTCATAAAGAATATCGTCACCTTACCGAAAAACTTCAAAAGTATATTGCACAAAAAAACAACGCAAAAGTTGTGCAATTACTTGACGGATTGCACGCTGCAGATTTGGCGGAAATTCTTGATGATCTTGATTTTGACGAAGCCTTATTTGTTATCCGCCTTTTAGACAGTGACGTCACAGCCGATATCATTGCTGAACTGGACGACGACCTGAAAGAAAAAATCCTTGAAAACCTCTCTGCTAAAGAAATTGCAGAAGAAGTAGAAGAATTGGAGTCTGATGATGCTGCCGATATCCTAGCCGAACTTCCCGAAGACAAAAAGGTAGAAGTCATCTCCCACATCGACGACAAAGAACACGCCAAAGACATTGTCGAGCTACTCCGGTATGACGAAGACACCGCCGGTGGGTTAATGGGAAAAGAATTTGTCAAAGTCAACAAAAACTGGAATGTTCTCCGTGCCGTTGCCGAAATGCGCAAGCAAGCACAGGAAATGGACAAAGTACACACCATATACGTAGTAGATGATGATGAACACCTAAAAGGGCGTTTGTCATTGAAAAAACTTTTGACCACTTCCACCAAAACCCCCATAAAAGACGTTTACAACGACAATATTCACTTTGTCAACGTCAACGACTCGGCTGATGAAGTAGCACGTATCATGCAAAAATACGACCTGTTCGTCATTCCCGTTGTTGATGAAATGGGTAGATTAGTTGGTCAGATTACCATAGATGATGTTGTAGATTATATCAAAGAAGAAGCCGAAAAAGACTACCAAATGGCTGCCGGTATCTCCGAAGATGTTGAAGCCGACGACAGTATTTTCGAATTGATGCGCGCCCGCTTGCCTTGGCTGATTGTTGCATTAGTCGGCGGATTTGCCAGTGTTATTGTACTCAGCGGATTTGGCAATGCCATGAACAAATATGGCACATTATTTTTCTTCACCCCGTTGATTGCCGCTACTGCCGGTAATGTCGGGGTACAATCATCTGCTATCGTAGTTCAAGGTCTGGCAAACGGCACCTTGACCGGTTCCATCTGGAAACGCCTTGTCAAAGAAGTCTCTTTAAGTTTGCTAAACGGTGCCATTCTTGCTGTTATCCTTCTTCTAATCGGCAAATTTTTACTAGGACACATACTCACCGGTTTTGACCTCAAAATGGCTATCACCGTTGCCATTTCCTTAGTTTCCGTTATCATTATGGCATCATTAATCGGCACATTTGTCCCCTTATTTCTCAACAAACAAGGCATTGACCCCGCCGTTGCCACCGGTCCGTTTATCACCACCAGCAACGATATTTTCGGTATCTATATCTTCTTTACCATTGCCAAACTAATCCTCGGATTTTAAAAAATTTTATTTCAATAATTATGGCGTTCGAGCGGGCTATCCGCTTATAGTCGCTTTGTACCGCACTGTTGTTTTATCGGTGGTGCGGGAGCTTCCTGCGGTCGCTGCCA
>JALVLX010000031.1 GCA_027032855.1 Flavobacteriales bacterium
ATCAACTCTTTCATGTAACTTTGTGTAAATATTGACAATCAAATCCGGATGACTGGATTTGGTAAAGCCTTTTTGAAGTAAGGCTTCAGAAAGGGTTTTTACAACAAAACGTTTCTTTTTGATTGGTGTTTTTAAATGATCTAAGCCTTTTTTAAAAAAAGCAAAAGTTTTATATTGACTAAAATCAACAGATTTATCGTAGTTGATTTTGTTGGAAGAACAAGAAGTCAACAACAAAAATGTTATAAATATACCGGCTAATAGTTTGATTTTCATAAAAATAATTTTTGTAAAAATTAAGCAAATATCATTCCAAAGTTTGTTAACGTGCATGGAACACAAACACTGTGGGGCGTTTGTGCAAGTCAGGTAAGTTTTTACCCCATTTTTTTACCGGTTGAGTTTTAATAAATTCAGTAGGTAGCGTTAAATCGCAAGCGATGCATAACAGGGTGTCCGGATGTAAAAATTTGACTAAACTTTGTAGTAATTTTTGATTTCGAAAAGGTGTTTCGATACAAATTTTGCTGCAATTATTTTTTGCCGATAATTGTTCCAACTGTCGAATTTTACGTTTTAATTCAGAAATATCTTTTGGTAAATAACCTTCAAACGAAAATTTTTGTCCGTTAAGTCCGGAACTCATCAGCGCGAGCATCAATGAGGAGGGACCGGTAAGCGGTTTAACAAGAATATTATTTTGATGTGCTTTGGCAACAACCAAACTGCCGGGGTCGGCAACGGCTGGTAAGCCGGCTTCGGATAACAATCCGATATCAATTCCTTCTAAAAGAGGAGATATGTACGCCTGTAAATTTGCTGTTTTATCATGCTTATCAAGTTGATACACAACAATTTCAGATTGTTTTTTTCCGGGACAAATACGTTTGATAAACCGGCGTGCGGTTTTTTCGTTTTCAACAATAAAATATTTGAGTTTTGAAATCGTATGCATGACGATATCAGGCATGATTTCGTCAATAGGAGCATTGCCAAGTGGTGCTGGAAGCAAAAATAAAGTACCTTTTTTCAAGACATCAGTTTTTTGGCGATGGCAGTTGTAGCTTGGTCAAGCATATTGAAAATTAATTTGGCGGCATTTTTTCCTTTACCGTAAGAATCGGGGACTGACATATTTTCACCGGGGAAGATTTCATTGAGAATAAAATCAACTTTTTGCAAATCTTCTTCATTTCTTGCCCGTGATTTGATCAATTCCCAATTATAATCGTCCATGATGTAAATGTAATCAAATTGTTCAAAATCAACATCTTTGAAAGCGCGAGCTCTCAGTCCTGAAATGTCTAATCCGTGTTCGCAGGCAATATCTTGTGATGTCTTGCAAGGTGCTTCTCCCACATGATAGTTATCCAATCCGGCAGAATCAACGATTACTTTTTTGGTGTCAACTTTTTGACGCAACAAGCCTTCTGCCAAAGGGGAACGGCAGATATTGCCAAGGCATACCATTAAAACTCTTTTCTTTTTTGACATAAAAAAATTAAAAATTGTTGAAGGACAAAGTTACGAAATAGCTTCTATATAGAAAACTTTACTTCCAAATCTTTGTAGAAACGGTTAAAATCTTTGTCGATTTTTTTCAGTCCGTCAATTGTCTTGCAGGCATGTAAAACAGTAGCGTGGTTACGATTTCCAATTTGTTTACCTATCTCGGCGTAAGGTTTATTGGTAATTTTTTTTGCAAAATACATAGCAAATTGACGGGCTTGCACAATATCTCTTTTACGGGATTTGGATTGAATGGCTTCAACGTCAACATTGAAATATTTTCCAACGATTTCTTGAATCATTTCAATAGAGTAAACCTTTTTGCTTTGCTTGACATAGTTTTGAACTATTTCGCGAGCCAAATCCAAAGTAATTTCTTTATGCCCGAAAGAAGCATGGGCAATAAGCGAAATAATAATACCTTCCAATTCGCGGATGTTGGTTTTGATACTTTGTGCAATAAATTCAATTACATTTTCCGGTAATTCAACGCCGTCATTGTATAACTTGTTGATAATAACTTTTTTACGCATTTCATAATCCGGTTTTTGCAATTCAGCAGAGAGTCCCCATTTGAATCGGGAAAGTAGCCGTTGCTCAATATCTTGCATGTCAACCGGAGTTTTATCGGCCGTCAAGATAATTTGCTTTTTATTTTGGTGTAAGTGGTTAAAAATGTGAAAGAATACATCTTGTGTTCCACTTTTGCCGGATAAAAATTGAATATCATCAACAATCAGAACGTCAATCATTTGATAAAAATGAATAAAATCATTACGATTGTTACGTTGTGTGGCTGTTGAATACTGTTGAATAAATTTTTCGGTAGAAACGTATAAAACGGTTTTGTCGGGGAAACGACTTTTAACTTCAACGCCAATAGCATTAGCTAAGTGAGTTTTACCCAAACCGACATCACCATATATTAATAAGGGGTTGAATGAAGTCCCGCCCGGTTTTTTAGACACAGCCATGGCTGCGTTACGTGCCAACCGGTTAGCATCACCTTCAACAAAGTTGTCAAAATTATAATGCGGATTCAGTTGCGAATCGATATTAAATTTTTTGATACCGGGAAACGCAAAGGGATTTTTGATCTCAGGTTCCAGATTTTTGGTCGTCTTGCGGTTTCGTGTTTCAATCTTTGGACGGTTAGAACTCGGGACATTCATTAAGTGTGCCTTATTTTTGTCGTTACCGGCACTCATTTTGATACTATAAACCAGTCCGGCATCAGACCCGGCATATTTGGTTAAAGCAATTTTTAACAGTTGTAAATAGTTCTCTTCAATCCATTCAAAATAGAATTTGCTCGGGACCTGAATTTTGAGTTTATTATCCTTAAAATCAATAGGAACCAATGGTTTGAACCAAGTCTCGTACGCTTCATTATCAATATTATCCTTGATAAAGGATAAGCATTTGTTCCAAATGTTAAGCGCTTGATTCATAAGATGTTAAAATGTTAAAGGTTGTTCGAGCTAATTTTTTTCATTGTTTTGTAAATGCAAATTTGAGACAAAAATTCCGATAAAAAAAATTTTTTTGACTTGTTTTTTTAGAAAATTTTAACTATTATTTATATCGTAAAAAAAAGCTGTTTTTTAAAAAAAAATATCATACTTTTGTCGTATATAATTAAAGATAATGTAAAGCAAAAATGACAAAAAAATTTCACGAATTGAAGTTTAAAACGCGATATGCCGAAACAGATCAAATGGGGTATATTCATCATAGTATTTATGCCCAATATTATGAAATGGGGCGTATTGCTTTAATGGATAAAATCGGTATTTCGTACAAACAAATGGAAAAAGACGGCTATATTTTGCCGGTTTATCATTTGCAAACCAAATATTTTATTCCCTTGACTTTTGACGAATTGGTTACACTAAATACTTATGTTAAATATTTAAAAGGTGTTCGTTTGGCTTTTGGGTATGAAATTTACAATGAAGCAGGACAAAAAGCCACCGAAGGTGAAGTGGTTTTAGTCTTTGCCGGAACTGACGGAAAGCCAATCAGACCACCTAAACAATTCGTTGACAAAATAAAAAGTTTGCTATAATTTTGCAGCTTATATTTATATCAGGTCATATAACTTTCAACTTTCAACTTTTAACTTTCAACTTATATCTAATGAAAACAAAATTAAGTGTAAATATCAATAAAATAGCAACTTTACGTAATTCACGTGGCGGTAATATGCCGGACGTTGTAGCGTTTGGGCGTCGTGTGCAAGAATATGGTGCTGACGGTGTAACCATTCACCCGCGTCCAGACGAACGGCATATCCGTTATGCCGATGCCTATGCGTTACGTCCTGTTGTTACAACTGAATTTAATATCGAAGGTAATCCTATTCCGAAATTCATTGATTTGGTCTTAGACGTTAAGCCTGAACAAGTTACGTTGGTGCCTGATGATCCTAATCAGTTGACTTCCGATCATGGTTGGGACACTGTCAAACACAAAAATTATTTGCAAGAAATCATTGCGGAATTCAAACGAAACGACATACGTACTTCAATATTTGTTGATCCTGATTTGAAAATGGTGAAAGGTGCTGTTGCTACCGGAACTGACCGTATTGAATTATATACAGAATCGTATGCGGCGGAGTATGCTAAAGGCAATTTGGATGAAGTACGTAAATTTACAGATTCCGCACGTTTGGCGCATCAATTGGGCTTGGGAATCAATGCAGGCCACGATTTGAATCTGCAAAATATCGCTTATTTTAAACAAAATGTACCACATCTTGCTGAAGTATCCATTGGGCATGCTTTGATTGTAGAATCCTTGATTTACGGTATGGAAAATGTGATAGGTATGTATCAAAATAAGCTTGCTGACACCGGTAGAAATTAACGTCGTTATAACATGGAAATTTTACATTCAAAAATTATCGGTCAAGGTAAACCGCTATTGATTTTACACGGTTTGTTGGGTATGGGAGATAATTGGATTACACTTGGGCGTCAGTATGCGGAACGAGGATTTGAAGTGCATCTTGTTGACCAAAGAAACCACGGTAAAAGTTTTCACGATGAGGATATGTCCTATGAGGATTTGACGGAAGATTTGTATCATTATGTACAAGCGCACGAGATAGAACAATTTGATTTGATAGGGCATTCCATGGGGGGCAAAACGGCTATGTTTTTTGCCTTACAATATCCGGAATTGTTACACAAAATAATCATAGTTGATATTGCGCCAAAGGCGTATCTGCCACATCATCATTTTATTTTTGATACAATTAAAAAAATTGATTTGAATAAATTTTCTTCACGTCAGCAAATAGAAGAATTTGTTATGCAATATATTAATTCTCCGGCTATTGTCAAGTTTATTTTGAAAAATTTGGCTCGCGATGAAAATAAAGCTTTCGTATGGAAAGCCAATATGTCTGTTTTGTCCGAATCGTTGGAAGAAATAGGTGAAGCTTTACCGCCAATGCAGGTAAGCCGTGTGCCGGCTTTGTTTGTCAAAGCAGTCAATTCGCCTTATATTTTACCTAAAGATTTCAGTTTAATAAGGGCGCATTTTCCTAATGCCGATATTGTTACGATATCTCAAAGCGGTCATTGGGTACATGCCGAAAAACCTGTTGTTTTTTTTGAAAAAACTTTAAATTTTTTAAAAGCTTAGAAGGTTTAAAGTTGACCATTTTTCTGAACCACAAAAGACATAAAAAAGGTAATACCGTTTTTTTGGGTGGCAAAACCTATTATACAGCCGTTTTGTTGTTATTAGAAAATGATGTTTTTCGAAATATGTTTGAAATTTTAGCTTGTTAATGAAAAGTTGATAAATATTGATAAGTTTAATAATTTATTGAAGGTGGTAAACTAAAAAAGTTTTAATTTTATTTTTTGAAACAAAAGCTAAAAAAAGTCTATGGCAGGACCCGGAAAATCATCAGAAAAAAATACTTATCAGCAAGAAATAGAGGTTGTTAGAAAAAAGTTGACGGAATTTCTTGAAAAAAATCAGCAACGGAAAACGCCCGAGAGATATGCGATTTTGGAAGAAATTTATCGTATAGATGAGCATTTTGATATAGATTTTTTATACAAATTATTCAAAGAAAAACAGTTTAGGGTTAGCAAAGCAACCATTTACAATACACTTGAACTATTGTTAGATGCCGGATTAGTACGTAAACATCAATTCGGTAAAGTACAAGCTTTTTACGAAAAAAGTTATTTTAACAAAAATCATGATCATATCATTATGCTTGATGATTTTCAAATTATTGAATTTTGTGATCCCCGCATTGATCAAATAAAAAAAGATTTTGAAGATGCCATGGATATTGAAATTGAAAGTCATACATTATATTTATATGCACGAAAAAAGAAAAAGAAATAACTTGATGCTTGCTATTTGTTACATGATACTAAAATTATAAGAATGGAATTACCGGAAAAGAAAGAAAAAGTATTGGTTAATCAACCGCAAAAAACGACAGGTTTACCACAAGCCAAAGTGCCCCCGCAAGCTATTGATTTGGAAAAAGCTATTTTGGGTGCCATGATGATTGACAAACGCGGGGTAGATGAGGTTATAGAGTTAGTTGAGGCTGAAACATTTTATTTGCCTGAACATCAAGAGATTTTTGCTACAATCAAGGATTTGTTTCAACAAGGAAAACCTATTGATATTCTGACTGTTAGAGAAGAATTGCTTAAGCGTGGTACGTTACAACAAGTAGGAGGAGAGTATTACTTAATAACTTTATCTAACTTGGTTGCCACTGCTGCACATGTTGAATATTATGCTCGTATCGTCTTACAAATGTATGTCAAACGCCGTTTGATTGAAATTTCAAACGAAATTATTGAGAAAGCTTACGACGAAACAGTTGATGTACTTGATTTGCTTGATAAAGCTGAAGAAGAATTGTTTTTAGTTTCACAAGGTAGTTTGAAAAATGATAGTAATGAAGTTAAAAATGTGGTTTCAGATGTTAAAAAGCAATTGGAAGAGCTGGCAAAACTGGAAGGTTTGAGTGGTATTTCTACCGGTTTTCCTTCTTTAGATGATTATACATCGGGGTGGCAAAAAGGTGATTTGATTATCATTGCGGCTCGTCCGGGTATGGGTAAAACCGCTTTTGTATTGTCAATGGCGCGAAATATGGCTGTGGACCATAAGGTGCCGGTCGCCATTTTTAACCTTGAAATGACTTCAGACCAGTTGGTAAAACGTTTGTTTGCCATTGAAACGGAAATTCCTGCTTCAAAATTTCGTAGTGGAAAATTATCGGATATGGAATGGACTTTGCTTAACAATAAAATGAGCAATATTTCTGAAGCGCCATTATTTATCAACGATTCGAGCATGTTGTCTGTTTTTGATTTGCGTTCTCAAGCCCGAAAACTAAAAAGAACACACGATATTGGTATTATCATTATCGATTATTTACAATTGATGACAGCGCAACTTAATAACAAATCCGGAAACCGTGAGCAAGAGATTTCAACTATTTCGCGTAACTTAAAATCCTTGGCAAAAGAGTTGAATATCCCGATTATTGCCCTGTCGCAGTTGTCGCGTAAAGTAGAAGAACGTTCTGACAAATCCGGGCATAAGCGCCCGCAATTGTCAGATTTGCGTGAATCGGGAGCTATTGAGCAAGATGCTGATATCGTGAGTTTTATATACCGACCTGAGTATTACAAAATTGAATTGTGGGAAGATGATACGCCTACACAAAACCAAGCGGAATTTATCATTGCAAAACACCGTAATGGTAAAACAGGTGAGATTAAAATGAGATTTGATACCGAATTCGGACGTTTTTCAGAACTCAATGCTTTAAGAGAATTTACAATGGAATCAAAAATGAATGAGGTTAGACCTAATGATACGATTAGTGTTGACAATTTTGACCCCTATACACCCGGAACACAAGATACACAAGATGAAAGTGGACTTCCCTTCTAAATATTTAGTAACCATCGTCACATTGTTGATAGTTTGGCAGACAAGTTTTGCCAAATTTATCTTTATACCCATGGATGAGAATCAACACAACCATCTCAAAGCTTACGGTATTGTTTACAAAGCTTTGCAACAACATATTAAAGTCAAATGGTTGCTCAATTATCGTGGTGGTTCGTTTTTAATCCCTTATGATGAGCAAATCAAAGAGGAATGTCAAATTAGAGGTGTTGATTTTGAACTGATTACAGAAGATCAAGCCGTTCAAATTTTGAAAGAAATCAGTTCACCTTCCCGGAATATGGAAGCGGTTATCCTTGAAAAAGCACCGAAAATAGCTGTTTATTCTCCCAAAGATAAGGCGCCTTGGGACGATGCTGTTACTATGGTATTATCTTATGCCGAAATACCTTATGATGTGGTTTACGACGAAGAAGTTTTGAATGATAAGTTGTTGAAATATGATTGGTTACACTTGCATCACGAGGATTTTACCGGTCAGTACGGACGTTTTTATGTCGCTTACCATACAGCGCCATGGTATATCAAACGCAAGAAAGAATTAGAAGCCTTGGCACATCGTTTGGGTTTTAACAAAGTGTCACAATTAAAACTGGCTGTTGCCAAAAAAATACGGGATTATGTAGTAGGTGGCGGTTTTATGTTTGCCATGTGTTCAGCTACTGATTCATTTGACATTGCTTTGGCAGCCGACGGTTTTGATATTTGTGAGCCGATGTTTGATGGCGACCCGTCCGAACCCGGATACCAATCAAAATTGAATTATAACAAAACCTTTGCTTTTACGGATTTTATTTTGGAAGCCAATCCCATGGTCTATGAATTTTCAAATATCGATACGACAACCAAACGAAAAATACCTAAGGAAACAGACTATTTTGAACTAAATGAGTTTTCTGCCAAATGGGATCCGGTGCCTACCATGTTAACCCAAAATCATACGATGATGGTTAAAGGCTTCATGGGGCAGACCACAGCTTTTGACCGGAAATTAATCAAACCGAATATCATTATTTTGGCTGAAAATAAAATTAACGGTGAAGCCCGTTATATTCACGGTGTTAAAGGGAAGGGGATGTTTACGTTTTATGGCGGACATGATCCCGAAGATTACAGTCACCGCGTTGGTGACCCAAAAACGGAATTGGATTTACACCCGACTTCTCCGGGGTTCCGTTTGATTCTCAACAATGTATTGTTCCCTGCTGCTAAAAAGAAACATAAGAAAACATAAAAAAAAGCTGCCCTTTTGAGGCAGCTTTTTTATAAATAATATTCTTATTAAAAATTAAAGCCAATATCACCCGGAATGATACCAACATTTTTTTGATTGATTAAGTGGCCGTCTGATAAATCATAAACAGAAATGAAGCCTTCTTGTTGATAATCAGCAGCATCGGCAATGTATAGTTTGCCTTTATAAGCTTCCATGTTATAAAGCATACCATTATAAGACATAAATTCGGATGTAGGTAAGGCTGTATCGCCGGTATTCATTTTATACACTTTATCGTTTAAATAATAGTACAGATTGTCACCTGACAAGCTTAGAAATCCGGGGTGTTCAGTTGTAGCAAAGTCAAAAGTAGCTTCGATATTAAAATTATTATTAATATCAATTTTGTATAATTGACCGGCTGTTTCTGCACCTGTCCAATCAGGCTCTCCGCCACACATAACCCATAAATAGTTATCTTTCACAACTAATGAGTTGGGACGATCGCCTACAGTAATAACACTGACTATTTGTTTTAAAACCAAGTCATAAACAGATACTTTGTTATTGGTACCCCATGCGCCTTTGTGTGCAATGAACAGGTAATCGTCGCTTTTTGACATTTTTTCAGGACCTAAATCTACGGCAACCTGCCCGGTAACTTGGTCATTGTCGGTATTGACAATAGCCAAATAATCATCAGTATCGTCAGAAGTGTCACCCCAGCAAGAAACCAAAGCAGTGTGCGAATCTATAGCTTCAAAATATCTGGGATTGGTCAAACCACTCGAAATCGTAGCAACACGTTCCATGGTGTCGTCTTCGGTAACTTCAATTTTGCTTGAGCCTGTTACAACAATATAAGCTTTACCATTACTAAACCCGATGGATTGTGCTTGATCACCGAGTGCGGTACTGTTGACTGTTTGAAAAATGTCATTGCTGACCTTTGAAAAATCCTGATCCCCAAAGCTGAGGGTAGCATTGCCTTGAGAAAAGTTTCCTTCGTTGACAACAAAAACGCCTGAGGCAAATTCTCCTACAGGTTCTGTTGTTTTTTCTTTTTTACAAGCTGAAAGGCTAATAATCAGCGCAAAAGCTAAAAATAAATTGATTTGTTTCATAGTATTCTAAATTTTAAAGTTTAATATAAGTTCGTAATATCTTCCCGGTTGTGGACGGGACGGTATATTTTCGTAATATGTATTCAATAGATTGTTGATGTTAAATTGGAAATTGATATGTTGATTGTAATTGTGGCTCAAAGATAAACTATGTATCTGATATGCCGGCAAATATTTTGTATTTGTTGTGGTTGTATATATTTTGCCTTGATATCTGTAGAGATAGCTTAAGGCGTAAGTTTTGTAGGTTATATTGAATATATTTAAGCCGGTTAATTGCGGTGTGTATGGTAAAAACTTCTGATTAGCACGATTAACAGCCCGATTATAGTTGATGTTTGTTTGATTGCTAAAATGTAATTTGTCGTTGATTTTCAACGTTTTGCGTGCAGATAACTCAATGCCGGAATAACGAACTGATTCAAAGTTTTCAGGATGCCAATATTGATTTTGTCCGAGTATCCATTTGATTAAATTTTTACTGTCAATATAGAAAAAAGACAAGTGCGCTTCAATTTTTCCGTTATTAAAATCATAGCCTGCATCAGTGCTGTAGCTTGTTTCGGGGTGTAAATGTGGATTGCCCCCCGGTGTCCAATACAAGTCGTTGAAAGTGGGTAACCGGAAGTTTTTTGACACATTAAAACGCAGTTGGTGATAATTGTGAAAGCTATAATCCATTTCTATGGCACCGGTCAACGGAATGGTCATCGTGTTGTTAAAATCATGTCGTATTTTCAACTTGTAGTAAAAATTGTTCAAGTGATGGGACCATATTAAAAAAGTAGCAAAATTAGTCCTGATATGTTTACCTATATTGTCTCCTGTACCGTATTGTCTTGATATTTCATTCCCGATCAGAACATTATAAGGTTTTTGTAAACCGAAGTTTAAGAAGTTTTTAGCTAAATAAGTTTGTGCGGCACTATGACTGTTTCCGGGCAAATGTTTGTTGAAAAAATATTTATAATCTTCATGTAAATAAGCAACTACGGAATGACTTGTAAAATGCTTGGTTTGCCAAAGCCAACCGCTTAATATATTTGTGTTTGCAGTAAATAATTCAGCATTTTGAGACATGTAAAGTGTCCGGGAAGTCTCTCTGTCCAGTTTTGAAAATTTTGATTTAATATATAACTGATGCCGTTGAAATTTAACGCCGTTTATCAATGAAAAGTCCCAACCTTGATAGCTTCCGTTTTCATTTTTGATATCGTATCCCGGATAGGGATAGTCATTTGTTGATTTTTGAATTTGAAAACCTAATTTTTTATAACTTTTATTATTGCTATTAACGATTTTAAAGCGATTTAAGCCGGTGTTAAAACTGCCTATTTTGGTATGATTTGACAAGCTGAATTTGTTTGAAAAAGTAATTTTGTCATTTAAAAAAATGGCGCCACCGATGGCACCACTGCCGAAAGTCACGCTACTACCACCTTTTTTGATAAAAATTTCATCAAAGCTACCGGGTGAACATGTATTCAAATCCGTTTGTCCGTTGAGAATGGAATTGATGGGGATACTGTTCCATACAATTTGTGAATGTGTAGCTCCTGTACCTCTCAATGAAATACCTGCCAGCATACCTTTGCCGTATTCTCTAATAAAGATTGAGGTGTTTCGGTTTAAGAGTTCCGTTAGTGAGGAAGTTTTAGCCGGAGATGTGGGGAGGGGTGTAATGGCGTATGATTTATATACCGCTTTACTTGATACCTTTTCAATAAGAACAGAATCCAAAACATAGTTATTCAGCGACGTATTTTGTCCGGAAACCAATTGTGAAACCGTTATACACAATGACAATATCAACAAATGTTTCATAAAATAATTAACCTTTCCTCCGAAGGTATTTAGTTTTTGGTTAAAGGTTTAGCAGGTCTCCTGGCTTGCGTCTTATGTTTTGCCTTCCCGTCTTCTTGGAGACAGTGGCGTGAGATAAACATAAGCTGTTTAGCTTACAGTTGCGGGGACAGCTTAGGATTTGCACCTAATTCCCTTTTCATTCCGGTTTAAAACGGAAACTAAACCGTTGCAAATTTAAAAATTAAAATTAAATTATCGATGCTTTTTGATTTTTTTTGAAAATACGTATTTGTGGTTTGACATTATATATTAACGGAACAATTTTTTTCAATATCAAGCATATTTTCTATCTTTGTATCAATATTTTAAGTTTTTAAGAAAATAATATGGATTTTTTTAAGCGTATATTTCCGTCCAAGTCTAAAAAATACGAAGCGTTTGATGAAGAACAAGAAACGGTCGAAACGGATAATATGCCATTAGATGAACTTTTTGTGTTTAATTATAAACAAAAAGGCGGGGCATTTTTTTATCCGGAAGATATGGATGATTTTAAAAACAGTTTATTACAACTTTTAAAATATTTGGATGCTGAAAACTTTATTGTTATTGAGCCTACATATTTACGATTTTTGAAAAAAATACAGATACCGGCCACTGGTCATCTGGATAAAAATGGTGTTTTATTGGGTGGTTGTGAAGCACTTATTGCCAATGAAGGCGCTATCATGACAACCGCTACACATACCGGCGAGTATAGAAATCAAGAGTTACCACAGCGTCGTGTTATTATCGCATTGTCAAATCAAATAACACCAAATAAGTCGCAAGCATTGACTGAAATTAACAATAAATATGAAAAACCGCCTGCAAATATTCAAACAATGAGTATATTTGCCAAACCAAAAAATGATCTATCGGGGAACAGGTGGTATGAAACCTATTTATTCCTGATTGAGAATTGAGGTAAGTTTAACAAACAACACAAAATATAAATGAACGAGCTTATAAAACGGACTTTTTTCGGTTTTTTGTACGCTTTGAGCGTTATTTTGGCTTTGCAAGCTTATTCTTGGACAGCTGTTTTACTGGGGCTTTTTTTGGTTTTAGGTTTACGTGAATTTGCTACACTGACGGGCTTGCCATACAAAACTGTCTTGTTACCTGCTTTGTTCATTTTTCTTACTTCATTTTTGTATCATTATACCGGCATTGAGCTTAAAGTGGTTAATGTAGCCGGAGCTTTCACTTTATTTGTTCTATTCGTACCTTTTATTTATTTTATCTTCGATAAATTGAATTTGAATACATTAGAGCTGTTATATTTAGGTGTTTTTTATTTGGCGCTTCCGTTTTCTTTAGCATTAGGAATTGACAGTAAACTGTTACTATCCATATTTTTTATCATTTGGGCATCGGATAGTTTTGCATATTTGACCGGAAAAAATTTTGGAAAACATAAATTGGCCGAAAAAATTTCACCTAAAAAAACCATTGAAGGAGTAGTGGGAGGATTAGCAGGCGGTTTGGTTACGGCTTTTATAATTTTCATGTATAGCGGATGGCAATTTAATTTAAATTTGCAGCAGTTTTTTATTTTAACATTTATTATTGTTATTTTTGGTACGCTGGGAGATTTGTTGGAATCGCGTTTTAAGAGATTGGCAAATGTCAAAGATTCCGGTAACATTATTCCCGGACACGGCGGTATTTTAGACAGATTAGACAGTTTTATTTTGGCTGTACCATTTGTCTATATTTATTTATTAATCATCTGATTTTTATGCAGTTACACAAGGAAGGATATAGAATCATTGCGTGGTCATTCTTGGTTATTTTGATTATTAACTACTTTATTCACAAACAGTTTCATATTGTTTGGCTCAGTAGTATTTTTTCAATCATATCATTGATTGCTTTTATATTGATTGTGTATTTTTTTCGTTTTCCGTCACGTTCCGTCAAAGCTGCGTCTAACGAAATCATAGCACCTGTGGATGGTAAAGTAGTTGTTATTGAAGAAGTATTTGAGCCGGAGTTTTTTAAGGATAAAAGACTGCAAATGTCTATTTTTATGTCGCCTTTAAATGTACACGCTACAAGATATCCCGTAAGCGGTAAGGTTATTTACAGTAAGTATTACAAAGGCAAACATCTAGTTGCTTGGCACCCCAAATCATCTGAGCTAAACGAACGAACGACTATAGTGGTTGATAATCCGGTCGTTGGTCCGGTGTTATTCAGGCAAATTGCCGGAGCCGTTGCACGTCGTATTGAAAATTATTCGCAGATTGATGATCAAGTAGAGCAGGGGGCAGATGCCGGTTTTATCAAGTTCGGTTCGCGTGTTGATGTATTTTTACCTTTAAATACCAATCCGGAAGTGGTGATTGGTGACAAAACCCGTGGTGGAGAAACCATTATTGCCGAAGTTCTTACGACTGATTAATGTCAATTCTTTACAAAAAAATACGTTTTTCTTTTAAGCACAATAAATAATTTGTGTAAGTTTGCATAAATTAAATAGAGATTGTATGCATATAGCCATAGCAGGAAATATAGGTGCCGGAAAAACGACCTTAACAACCTTACTATCACAGCATTTGAATATGGAACCGCATTATGAATCAGTCGATCAAAATCCGTATTTGGAAGATTTTTATCACGATATGGAACGCTGGTCTTTTCATCTGCAAGTGTATTTTTTAAACAGCCGGTTTAGACAAATCTTAGAAATAAAAAAAGAACAAAAAGACATTATTCAAGACCGGACCATTTACGAAGACCGTTTTATTTTTGCTGCCAACTTGCATGCTATGGGCTTGATGAGCCAACGTGATTATGACAATTATGCTTCATTATTTGATTTAATGGAACTAATTGTTACGCCACCCGATTTGTTGATATATTTGAAAGCGTCGATTCCGACTTTGGTTAGAAATATACATTCTCGAGGACGTGAGTATGAAAAATCTATCAATATCGATTATCTGAGTAATTTGAATAAGCGATATAATGATTGGATTGCCGGTTATGATAAAGGTAAATTATTAGTCATTGAAGTTGATGACTTAAATTTCGTTGAAAATCAAGAAGATTTAGGGACTGTAATAGAAAAAGTCAATGCGGAAATACACGGTTTATTCTAGGTATCTAAGAAAGCTGATTAAAACCAGAAAATTAATTTACAAATTCTATCGCTGGCGTTACAAGTATATCAGTAACGAGCAATTTTTAAATTTAGTCAGTGTTATTATCGGTTTGTTGACAGGTTTAGTAGCCATAACCATAAAGAACTTTACACATTTTATTCAACAGATTTTAGAAGCTGATTTTATTCAGGATTTACACAATGCTCTATATTTTATTTTTCCACCGATAGGAATTCTTGTAGTAATATTAATCATCAAATATTTTATAAAAAAACCGGTAGAGAGTGGTATTCCTTATGTGATGTATGCTATTACAAAACTCAAAAGTATGCTACCGTCTTACCATACTTTTGCTTCAATGATTACAGCACCTATAACAGTTGGGTTTGGTGGTTCGGTTGGTTTGGAAAGTCCGACAGCCATTACGGGAGCGGCAATCAGTTCAAATCTATCTCGTTTGTTGCATCTGAGTTTAAAACAACGCAATCTTTTGTTAGGAGCTGCTGTTGCAGGTACATTTGCTTCTATATTTAAGGCGCCGATTGCCGGTATTTTGTTTGCTGTTGAAATTTTCGGTTTTGACTTGACAATGACGTCTCTTATACCACTTATTCTAGCTTCTGTTTCAGGTATTCTGACCTCTTATTTCTTTTTGGGAAAAAATATTTTGTTGCATTATAATTTAGTGCATCATTACAGGTTGAGCGATACGCCTTTTTTTATATTACTAGGTATTACTTCCGCTACAACGTCTATTTACTTCGTTAAAGTTTATTACAAAATTTTGAACTTTTTTGAAAAAATAAAAAATCCTTGGAAACGTTGGGCATTAGCCGGTTTGTTTCTCGGTTTAACCATCTTTTTTATCCCGACTTTATACGGTGAAGGTTATGAAGTTTTGAACCATATCCTGATTAATAATTTTCATTTTGTAGTCAATACGTCATATTTTACAATAAACCACAATGACGTATATATGATTATTCTGTTTTTTGTATTGTTAGTCACCTTTAAAGTTGTAGCTATGTCGTTGACTTTCAGTGCGGGAGGAATTGGTGGTGTGTTTGCGCCGACTTTATTTACAGGGGCTATTTCAGGTTATGTTTTTGCATTAATTTTTAATTATTCAGGTCTTTTTTCAAATCAATTATCAACCGAAAATTTTGCTTTGGTCGGTATGGCAGGAACAATTGCGGGAGTATTGCAAGCACCATTGACAGCTGTGTTTTTGATTGTAGAAATAACCGGAGGCTATGATTTGATTGTACCTATTATGTTGGTAGCGGCATTGTCTTATATCATTTCAAAAAAAGTCTTAAAATACAGTATTTATACGATGCAATTAGCGGAAATAGATGCCTTACCGACTCACGATAAAGATAAATTTGCCGGAAAATTAATCGAATGGAAACAAGTCATTGAAAAAGATTTTATTAGCATTGAGCCCTCTATGAGTTTAGGATATTTGGTTTATAATGTGGTAACCCGTTCACACCGTCATATTTTTCCCGTATTGGACGATAAAGCCCGTTTTATAGGTGTTATTACCTTAGATGATATTCGTCAAATTATGTTTAACCGTGACTTGTATGACAATACTTTTGTGCGTGATTTGATGCACAAAGCACCTGATGTTATTATTTACGAAAAAGACCATTTTCACGATATAATGCGTAAATTTACCGAAACAAGTGCTTGGAATCTGCCGGTTATCAAAGATGATTTGTATCTCGGATTTATTTCAAAATCAAAATTGCTGAGCGTTTACCGTAGAAAATTGTTGGAATTGACGTCTGA
>JALVLX010000032.1 GCA_027032855.1 Flavobacteriales bacterium
CCCAAAATATTTTGATAAGGTACACGTAATCTATACTTTTAAAGGTAAAGATATGAACCGCGAAAAATTGACCAAATGCGTTACGTTGTCTGAAGGGCGCTACTGCGGCGTGTTTAAAATGTTTAGAACTTTTGCTGAAGTTTCTTACGAAATCAATTTTATTGAGGAATAGTTTTTAGTACCTAGTAGAAAGCGGTTAAGTGGGAAGTGCGATAAAAACTGATTATAGGTATTAAATTAGTTGTGCTTTGTAGAGGGTGTAATTTTGATAATTACCTAACGACTTCTAATTTCTATTATATAACTTAAACTTCAATATTTTGAATATCGAACAAGGATTAATCCCGACATTCGTCGGGACAGGCTGATTTAAGATTTTAGAAGTACTGTTTAAAAAACTTCTAAAATCGACGTTCCTTGATCGGTGTTCGGTGTTCAATTTTACAAAAATAATTTATAATATTGCAAATTAAAGTTATACCTAATAAGATATGCGTCGCCGTATAGAGAAACTAAAATATAACATTGTTTCTATTAACAACACATTATGGAAAAAGATAAAAGTTACATTAACTTAACGGAAGAGCAGAAAATTCAACTGCTACAACAATTGGTCAAAATGGCTAAAGCTGACAAAATTTTTAAGTTTGTTGAACTTAAATACTTGACCGAAATAGCCGAGTTAATGAATATTTCTGCCACAAAACTGGATGAAATTATTGCATCTGACAATATCGGACCTTTGCCTAAAACAAAACTTGAGCGTGCCAGACAACTATATAGGTTAACCGTTATGATGATGATTGACCATGTTGTTACCAAAGAAGAAATCAATCTACTTAAAACCTTTGCTGTTGAACTGGGACTTTCACCGGCAGGAGTGGATGCCATAATTGAAGCCATGAATAACAACAAAGGTGGCATGTTGCTCAATGAAGAATTGTGTAAAATATTTTCTCTAAACATAAATTGATGAAATTAGAAGAAAAAATAACACTTCTTAAACAATTATATCAGATAAGTAAAGTTGATGGAGAAATTGCGGATACAGAGTTTGAATTTTTGATTGATTTGGCACACTCTTTAGAAGTTCCTTTTGAGGTTTTAGATGATATTTTTGATGAAAAAACTATTTACTTGAAAAATGAAGTCCCAAAAAATATCTACGAAAGAATAATTCAAATTTACCGGTTAGCATTAATGATAGTGATTGACAATCATATTAAATTTGACGAAGTCAACCTCCTGAAAAATATCGCTATAGAGCTAAAGTTGCCAACGGAACCTGTCACTGTTATGCTATCTGAAATCGTAAACAATAAAGATAAAATTTTGGAGCCTGAAAAGTTATTTGATATCTTTAATGTAACTAACAATTAAACGATTTTTTTATAAATACTTTGATAAAAAATATGTAATTTTGAACAAATATTAAACTATATTATTATGGGACTATTTGATTCACTAAAAAAAATGTTTGGCCAAGCCAAAGTTAAAGCCGAAGAATTAGCCGAAGATGCTAATGAATTCGTAGAAAAAACCGCCAAAGTCGCTGATGAAAAATTTGAAAAAATCAGTGAAGAACTGAAAGAAGAAACTAAAGAACTTAGAGAAAAAGCTTCTGACGTTTTTGAAGATGTTGCTGAAAAAGCAAAAAATGTGACAACTGATGTAACAGAAGGTTTGAAAAAAGCCGGTAATGACCTTATGGAAGAAACTAAAGACATTAGAGAAAAAGCATCCGATGTAGTAGAAAAAGTTGCTGACAAAGCTTCTGAAGTAGCTGAAAAAGTAACCGATAAAGTAAATGATCTTACTAAAAAAGAAGATACTACTGCTGAAGAAAATGTCACCGACGAAACTACAACAGACGACAAAAAATCTGATGAAGCCTAGAAAAAAACAAAAAACATATCAAACGGCGGGCTGAAATATCAGTCCGCTGTTTTGTTTATGACTAAAAATCAACAAAATCAAAAAATAATATATAGATTAATGTATAAATTGTTTTAAATTTGCACCCAACTTTTAACTTTCAACTTTTAACTTTCAACTAAATAACATGAACATCAAAATTACCTTACCCGACGGCAGTGTTAAAGAATACCCTAGCGGTATAACGCCTTACGAAGTAGCCAAAGACATTAGTGAAGGTTTGGCGCGCAATGTCATTTCAGCCAAATTTAATGACAAAAAAGTGGAAACAAGCACCCCATTAACCACCGACGGTAATTTGATATTATTTACCTGGAATGATGACGAAGGTAAAAAAACTTTTTGGCACTCATCTGCTCACTTGATGGCTCAAGCAATATTAAAATTTTATCCCGATGCCAAACTAACAATAGGACCGGCTATTGACAGCGGTTTTTATTATGATATAGATTTTGGCGACAAACAAATTTCTGAAAAAGATTTTGACAAAATCGAAAAGAAGATGCTGGAGATTGCCAAAGGCAAACACGAATTCAAATTACGGGAAGTCTCCAAAAAAGATGCTTTGGATATGTATCACAAAGAAAACAATCCGTTTAAAATTGAGTTAATCGAAAATTTAAACGACGGTGATATCACCTTTTGTGACCACGACGACTTTACCGACTTATGCCGTGGCGGACATATCCCGCATACCGGATTGATTAAAGCCGTTAAACTGCTCAATGTTGCCGGTGCTTACTGGCGTGGCGACGAAACCAAACCGCAATTGACAAGGGTTTACGGTATTTCATTCCCTAAACAAAAACTACTTAAAGAACATTTGGCACTGCTCGAAGAAGCCAAAAAACGCGACCATCGTAAGTTGGGCAAGGAATTAGAGTTGTTTTCATTTTCTAACAAAGTGGGACAAGGTTTACCTTTGTGGTTACCAAAAGGTGCCGCCCTACGCGAACGTTTGGAAAACTTTTTGAAAAAAGCTCAGAAAAAAGCCGGTTATCAACAGGTGGTCACACCACACATAGGACACAAGAACCTTTATGTAACTTCCGGACACTATGAAAAATACGGACAAGACAGTTTTCAACCCATTAACACACCAAAAGAAGGCGAAGAATTTTTGCTCAAACCGATGAACTGTCCGCATCACATCGAAATCTTTAAAAACAAACCCTACAGTTACAAAGATTTACCGGTGCGTTTTGCCGAGTTTGGCACCGTTTATCGTTACGAACAAAGCGGCGAATTACACGGTTTGACCCGTGTACGTGGATTTACCCAAGACGATGCCCATATTTTCTGTACACCCGATCAACTTTTAGAAGAATTTAAAAAAGTAATTGATTTGGTCATGTACGTGTTCGGCTCCTTGGGATTTGAAAACTTTACAGCACAAATATCATTGCGTGACAAAGAAGATCATAGTAAATATATAGGAAGCGATGAAAATTGGGAACGCGCCGAACAAGCCATTATCCAAGCGGCAAAAGACAAAAACCTCAATACCGTTACCGAATACGGAGAAGCTGCTTTTTACGGACCAAAATTAGACTTTATGGTCAAAGACGCATTGGGACGTAGTTGGCAATTGGGTACCATTCAAGTGGATTACAACCTCCCCGAACGCTTTGATTTGACTTATACCGGTGCAGACAACAAACCGCACCGTCCGGTGATGATTCACCGTGCGCCATTCGGTTCCATGGAACGTTTTATTGCTATTTTGTTAGAACATACAGGCGGTAATTTCCCGCTTTGGTTGACGCCCGAACAAGTTAAAATTTTGCCTATTAGTGAAAAATATGAAAAATATGCAAAAAATGTTTTAAATTTGCTCGATAATTCGGATATTCGCGCCACGATTGATTTGCGGAATGAAAAGGTCGGTAGAAAAATCCGCGATGCCGAAGTAATGAAGGTGCCTTTTATGATTATTATAGGCGAGAAAGAAGCCGAAAACGGCACGGTTTCTGTAAGGAAACACAAAGAAGGCAATTTGGGAAGCTTTACAATTGACGAATTTGTCGATTATATTCGTAAAAAAAGCCAAAAAGACCTTAAAAAATTTGAATAATAACCATAAAAATATACAACCATAGCAATACGTAGAAGACGCAGTCGAAGACCGGGAAGGGTAATCAAGAAAAACCCGCATCGTATCAATGACGAAATTACCGCCAGAGAAGTTCGTTTGGTAGGTGATAACGTGGAGGTAGGAATTTACCCGATTAGAGAGGCATTAAGAATTGCCGAAGAACAAGGTTTGGATTTGGCAGAAATTTCTCCCAAAGCCGACCCGCCGGTTTGTAAGATTTTGGATTACAAGAAATTCTTGTACGACCAAAAAAAGAAAGAAAAAGCCATCAAGGCAAAAACCCAAAAGGTCACGCTTAAAGAGATCAGATTTGGTCCCAACACAGATGACCATGATTATGAATTTAAGAAAAAACACGCCATGAATTTCCTTAAAGAAGGAAATAAACTCAAGGCGTATGTATTCTTTAAAGGGCGTTCAATCATTTTTAAAGACCAAGGACAAATTTTATTGTTGCGCTTGGCACAAGATTTGGAAGAATACGGCAAAGTAGAACAAATGCCCAAATTAGAAGGTAAAAAAATGATTATGCTGATGGCTCCCAAATCGCAAAAGAAAAAGAATTAGATATAAATAATATATAAAGAAGAAGGATTATGCCAAAATTAAAAGTAAAAGCAAGTGCCAAGAAACGGTTCAAAATGACCGGTTCGGGCAAGATCAAGAGAAAACACGCTTATAAAAGTCACATTTTGACTAAAAAAAGCAAAAAACGTAAGTTACGGTTAACACATGCCACTTTGGTAAGTGATGCCGATAAAAACAACGTATTAACATCATTGGGATTGAAATAAATTCCGGTGATTTGGTAGATTTATTAACCCTGGAACAGTGCTAAAATACTAAAAAATCAAGTGTCAAATAACTTTGACCGCCTGTTACAAAAAAATCATTAAACTATGCCTAGATCAGTAAATTCAGTAGCAAAAAGAAGACGTCGCAAAAAAATCCTGAAACAAGCAAAAGGATATTTCGGACGCAGAAAAAATGTCTATACAGTCGCTAAAAATGCGGTTGAAAAAGCTATGCTTTATGCATACAGAGACAGAAAACAAAAGAAACGTAATTTTAGAAGCCTTTGGATACAGCGTATCAATGCCGCAGCTCGCCAACACGGTATGTCGTATTCAAAATTTATGGGAAAAATTCACGCCAACAATATCGACTTGAACCGTAAAGTTCTCGCCGATTTGGCTATGAACCACCCCGAAGCTTTTAAAGCAATTGTTGAAAAAATCAAATAATTAACGGATTTATTATTTATATCTAACAACAAAAGGAAGCTCTCAAGCTTCCTTTTGTTGTTATATGCACAAATATTTTCCCGGACATTTAATCAATAGTTAAAAAAGTTTAATAAAAAGTCTATGTAAGAAAAATATTTATACCGCTACGCGCGGGTCTCCTGACCCCGACGTAATTTATTTAAAATCACCATATCTAAAAAAATATTCGTACATTTATCACCATGAATAATCAAAAAATATCAAAAAAATGAATAAAATTGTGTTACTTATCTTGTTGATTGTTAACGGATTAAATATTTCCGCACAAATTAAAGACAAAAAAACCTTTACCAACACGGACGGTAGTAAATACATTTTTAAAACCGTCAAACACTTAGATGTAACGCCCGTAAAAGATCAAAACCGCACCGGTACTTGTTGGAGTTTTTCAGGTATGTCATTTATTGAATCTGAATTGCTTCGTAAAGGTAAAGGGTCTTATAACTTAGCCGAAATGTGGATAGCCCGCAACGCTTATCTCGGTAAAGCCCGCAATTATTTATTAATGGACGGTCATGCCAATTTTGGTGAAGGAGGAGAATTTCATGATATTCCTTGGGTCATCAGACATTACGGTGTTGTGCCGGAA
>JALVLX010000033.1 GCA_027032855.1 Flavobacteriales bacterium
AAGCAAAATTTGTCGTAGGACACAATATTGAGTTTGACCGCAAAGTAACCGGTGCGGAATTTCATAGAAAAAATATCCCAACAACCTTGCTCGACAAAGATGTTTTGGATACGATGACCCAAAAAACTGCTGATTTGTGTCAACTTCCCGGCGGTAAAGGAGGAAAGTTTAAAATGCCTAAATTGGGTGAATTGTACCGTCATTTGTTTGGGGTAGATTTTGTAGAAGCGCATAATGCGACTGCTGATGTGGAAGCTACTGCCCGTATTTTCTTAGAGCTGATACGTCAAGATCACTTTACACCTGAAGAATTGCAGGCAGAACCGGATTATTTAGACAAGTTTAAAGCTGAAAATCCGGATACCATTCAACTTATTGGGTTAGAACACGTCAGCTTTAAGAAAAAAAGTACCGAATTAAAGCAAAAAACCCAAAAAAAACAAAAAAAAACAACCAAAACAGGCGATATATCTCTAACAGATGTAAGTTTTACACACTTGCACAATCATACACAATATTCGGTTTTGCAATCTACTACCAAGATAAAAGAATTGGTGCAAAAAGCCGGTGATTACAATATGCCCGGTGTGGCCATGACGGACATCAACAATTTGATGGGGGCTTTCAAATTTGTATCGGCAGTAGAAGATTACAACAAAGATAAGGAACCCGGTGAGCAGCTTAAAGCTTTGGTTGGAGTGGAGCTAAATGTGGTAGATGATCACAACGATAAAACCGTGAAAAACAACGGTTTTGCTACGATTTTTATTGCTAAAAACAAAAAAGCCTATCACAATTTGGTCAAGCTGGTGTCAGCAGCACATACAGAAGGGTATTACTACGTGCCGCGTATCGGACGCGATTGGATAGAACGCTATAAAGAAGGACTGATTGTGTTGAGTGGTTCCTTGTCGGGAGAAATTGCCCAAAAAATCTTGACTCAAGGCGACAAGCAAGCCGAAGAAGCTGTGCAATGGTGGCAAAACCTGTTTGGCGATGATTATTATCTCGAACTCAACCGCCACGGCTTGGAAGAGGAGGAGCATGTCAATGAAGTGTTATTGGAATTTGCAGAGAAATACGGTATCAAAGTTGTGGCGGCAAACAACACCTATTATTTAGACCGATCAGATGCCGATGCGCAAGATGTTTTACTTTGTATCCGTGACAACGAAAAACGTTCTACACCGATAGGGCGGGGAAGAGGTTTCCGGTATGGATTGCCCAACAACGAATTTTACTTTAAGACACCGGAACAGATGAAGGAATTATTTCACGATATTCCGGAAGCTATTATCAATACACAAGAAATAGTCGATAAGGTTGAAAATTATCCATTAAAACGAGATGTTTTACTTCCTAAGTTTGATATTCCCGAAGAATTTGTTGATCCGTTAGATGAAGTAGATGGTGGTAAACGCGGAGAAAATGCCTATTTGAGATATCTGACATACGAAGGTGCCAAAAAGCGTTGGGGAGAATTAACGCCGGAAATTGAAGAACGTTTGGAATTTGAGTTGGAGATAATTGAGATGACCGGCTATCCGGGTTATTTTTTGATTGTACAGGACATTATAAAGCAGGCAAAAAAGATGGGAGTTGTCTGCGGTCCGGGAAGAGGTTCGGCAGCCGGTTCGGCAGTAGCTTATACTTTGGGAATAACCAATGTTGACCCGATTAAATACCAATTGCTTTTTGAGCGTTTTCTCAATCCCGAACGGATATCATTGCCGGATATAGATATGGATTTTGACGACGAAGGGCGCGAACGGGTAATTGAATACGTTATCAACAAATACGGTCGTGAGCGGGTGGCGCAAATTATCACTTACGGTTCCATGGCCGCCAAGTCGTCTATACGCGATGCGGCTCGTGTGATGGAATTACCCTTAAATCAGGCAAATGATTTGGCAAAAAAAGCCCATACATCTTTGTCGTTGATATTAAATCGTGATGAAGACAAAATAAAAGCAAAAATAAATCGTCCGGAAGAAATAAAAGAGGCTTTGGAATTGGCAAATTTGGCAAATGGGATTGATCAGGCAGCTGAAACCATTAATACAGCAGGCCGTATTGAAGGCTCTTTGCGAAACTTGGGCTTGCATGCTTGTGGTTTTATCATTGCGCCTACCAATCTGGATGAAGTGGTACCGGTCACAACTGCCAAAGGTTCCGACATGTTTGTGACCCAGTTTGACAACTCGGTAGTTGAGGATGCCGGCTTGCTGAAAATGGATTTTCTCGGTATCAAAACATTGACGATTATTCGTGATGCACTTCGTATCATCAAGCAACGTCGCGGTATTGAAGTAGATATCGATAATATTCCGCTGGATGATGAAAAAACCTATCGTTTGTTTCAAAATGGTCAAACAGTAACGGTTTTTCAGTTTGAATCACCCGGCATGCGTAAAAATTTGAAAAGTTTACGACCTACCGAGTTTGAAGATTTGATTGCCATGGTGGCGTTGTACCGTCCGGGTCCGATGGAAAAAATCCCCAATTATATTCGTCGTAAATACGGTCAGGAGCCTATAATGTATGATTTGCCCGAAATGGAAGAATACCTGAAAACGACTTATGGTATTACCATTTATCAAGAGCAAGTGATGTTGTTGTCTCAAAAATTAGCCGGATTTACCAAGGGGCAAGCAGATAGTTTGCGGAAAGCCATGGGTAAGAAAAACCATGAGTTATTGGCTAAGATGAAACCCTTGTTTATTGAAGGTGCCATGGCAAACGGTCACCCGAAAGAAATCTTGGAAAAAATTTGGGAAGATTGGAAGAGTTTTGCGTCTTATGCCTTTAACCGGTCACATGCCGTGAGTTATGCGTTGGTGTCGTATCAAACGGCTTATCTCAAAGCTAATTATCCTTCGGAATATATGGCAGCTGTATTGTCGCATAATTTGAAAGATGCCGGCAAGTTGTCGTTTTTGATGGGTGAAACCCGAAAAATGGGCATCAAAGTGTTACCGCCAGACATAAATGAATCCGACTATCTTTACACAGTTAATAAAGAAGGAAATATCCGCTACGGCTTGGGAGGTGCCTCGGGAGTAGGCAAATCGGCTGTTGAAGCTATTATTGAAGAACGTGATGCAAACGGACCTTACAAGAGTATCTTTGATTTTGTAAAACGGGTCAATTTGCGAGCAGTTAACAAGCGTACCATTGAAAATTTGGTACAAGCCGGCGCTTTTGATTGTTTTGAAGGAACGCACAGAGCTCAGTATTTTCAGATTGCCGACGGAACCAATTTTATTGAAAAAGCCATTAAATTCGGTAACCGGTACAAGAAAAATAAAGAATCTATGCAAGGCTCATTATTTGGAGATTCTGAAGAAGTGCAAATACCCGAACCCGAAATTCCGGATTGTGAGCCGTGGACTGAGTTGCAAAAACTTGAAAAAGAAAAGGAAGTAGCCGGTATATACCTGTCCGGTCACCCGTTAGATTCTCTAAAAATACAATATAAATATTATGTGCAACATCCGATTAGTTTTGTCAATAGAATGATACAGGTGTTGTCCGGTGACAAAGATGAAAAAAACAAACAAGAAGGAGAAGAATTGCTCGAAAGCGAAGAAGAAAAAGCCGAAAGAGAGTTGGAATACAAAAAATTTGAGCAAATGCTGGGACGGGAAATGGTTATTGCCGGAATGGTTACAAAAACGCATCATTTTGAAACGAAAAACGGTAAACAAAAAGGCGAATTAACGATTGAAGATTATACTGACAGTATTACTTTGGATTTTTGGAATGAAGACTATTTGGAAAACGCTAAATTTTTTGTGTCGAATATTTTTGTGATTGTACGCTTAAGGATAACCCGGAGCTATTACAATAACAGATTAAGAATACAAGTGTCAAATATTGGCTTGTTGACAGATGTCTTTGAAAAAGAACCGAAAGATTTGACATTAAATTTGTATGCTTCAATGGTTGACAGGAAGATGATTGACGATTTGTTTGAATATTTAAAACGCTTCAAAGGAAATCAGAAATTGACAATCAACATCATAGATACAAACGATTATAAATTGAGTATTCCGGCTGACTCCGGTATTACCATAAAAATTAATCCGGAATTGCTGTTAATGTTAGAAGGCATGAAGGTGCGTTTTAAGTTGAGTTAAAGAAAAAAATCATTATTACCTCATTTAACCAAATAACCAATAAACATGAATACACTCACCGAAGGTTCCATATTCAAAGCACTGGTCAAATTATCCATTCCGTTGATTTTGACCAATATATTGCAGACGGCATATAATTTGACCGATACGTTTTGGGTGGGGCGTTTGGGCAGTGTATCTGTGGCGGCGGTTTCGTTGGCATTTCCCATAGTGTTTATCATTGTGTCTTTGGGTTCGGGAATGGCAATTGCAGGTTCTATTTTGGTTGCCAAACGCCAAGGTGCCAAAGATACGGACGCTGTAGCGCATATTTCTACACAAATTTTCTTTTCAGTGTTGGCCATCTCGTTGGTGTTAGCGGTTTTGGGCTATATTTTAACGCCTTATTTGGTGCGTATAATGAATGTCACACCTGAAGTTTATAAGGAAGCGGTTGCATATTTAAAAATAACTTTTTTGGGTTTGCCACCTTTGTTTGTTTATTTGACTTTTCAGTCACTGATGCGTAGCATAGGTAAAGTAAAATTGCCGGTTTGATATTGTAATACGGTATAAATGGTTTGACGGTGTTGCGTAACGGTTGATGTCTGATGTCGGGTGTTCGATGTTCATTGAATCACACTTTTCAATTATTCAAATTAATAGTAGAGTTTTTATATCTTTGAACATCAAATGTAATAAAGTCCGAATTATAGGGGGTTAGACCAACGTCCCGAACCCAAAGGGAGCGGGATAACAAATCGTAAATCCGAAATGAAAAAATTTAAAATATAAGCAGTAAGATGTGAAGTGATAAATATTCATCAATAAGAAAAACTTTCTATGAACTACAAAAAATCGCAAATCTGAAATCGCAAATCTAAATTCTGAAATCAAAAATAATGTCACCCCTACGGGGTTTATGTTCAATTATTACACATATTTTCTATAATCATTTCACCCCTTCGGGGTTCAGCGGTTATTTATCAATATTTTATCTACAAACGGTGTCGCACCTACGGCGCTCATCGGTATTTTCCTATTGATTTAACTACAAACGGTGTCGCACCTACGGCGCTCATCGGTATTTTCCTATTGATTTAACTACAAACGGTGTCGCACCTACGGCGCTCATCGGTATTTTCCTATTGATTTAACTACAAACGGTGTCGCACCTACGGCGCTCAATATTATCCGTATGACGTTAATTTCACATCATAATTTGCCTTTCAAAATATTACCCCGTAGGGGTAAACTGTTTGTAGAAAAAACAACGAAACCCCAAAATTAGCTCCATAGGAGCGACCCGAAATTGCCATGATTGATATTTTCGGGTAACCCTACGGGGTTCAACCAAATCGCAAATCTGAAATCTGCACCTCTGTACAATTTTTGCTCTTTCATCGCAAAAATCACTCGGTGACCGGATTTCCTCAAACACCGGTCACTTCGGTACATTTTTGTTCGTGCCTCACAAAATCACTCAGCGAACTACTTATTATTTCCTCAATACCTCAAATAATTTACAATCGTTTGTCAAATAAGTAAAAAAACATTGTATTTTTGCCAAATAAAAATTTAAAATCATAAAAAAATGAGAAAATTATTATTAGCATTATTATTCATAGGAAGTTTTACGATTAATGCACAAGACAAAAAAGAAGTAAAAGAAGGCTGGAACAACGGCGGAGACATCAGTTTAATGTTTAATCAAGCATCATTTGATAATTGGATCAAGGGA
>JALVLX010000034.1 GCA_027032855.1 Flavobacteriales bacterium
ACACCCAAAACGCCTTTTTGAATGCTACCGAATTCCAAAATGTCATCTGCAATTTTTCTGACGATATTGGAAGGAATGGCAAACGAGTAACCTATATAAGAACCGTTCATGGAGAAAATCATTGTGTTGATGCCAATGAGCTGTCCTTTAGTATTTATTAAAGCACCACCGCTGTTGCCGGGATTGACTACGGCATCTGTTTGAATGAAATTGTCAATATGTTTGTTGCCTTTCAAATCGCGTCCTTTAGCACTGACAATCCCCGAAGTAACGGTTGTGCCAATGTTGTATGGGTTGCCGATTGCCAAAACCCATTCGCCCAATTCGACGCTGTCAGAATCACCGAATGTCAGGTATGGCAAATTGTCAGTGTTTATTTTAATAACTGCCACATCGGTATTGGGATCTGTTCCGATAAGTTCAGCTTTGTAAGTTTGTTTGTTTTCTAAAGTTACTTCTATTTCGCTGGCATCTTTGATAACGTGATTGTTAGTCACAATATAACCGTCAGGCGAAATAATCACGCCCGAACCGGTACCTTCTTGTTTGTAAACAGGTCCTTCACGGTAGCCAAAATAAAATGGTTGGTATCGTTGTACATAGCGGGTGTTGCGGACGTGTACAACAGCATTCTTACTTTGTTTAACGACTTTTCTAAAATCGGGTATGTTGTAATTAGCATTATCAGCAGGAGAAAAATCAGTTTGATGTAAAAAATTACTCGTGCTGTCCTGTTCCGATTGTTTTATGATAGGGGTAACATTGTTTTTTTCGGGCTGTTTTTTTGTTTGATATAAATATGTATAACCGGCAAGCGAAAGTACTGAGCTTAAAACGGCTATCATGACAAAACTGACATATTTTTTCATTTTACTACATTTTTGTTGTTAAAAAAATTAATACCAAAATTATTCCAAATCATCAAAATATTTTTATCTTTAACGGAATTTTAACGCAGTGAGAGTTTAGTTGACAGTTTGTAAAGTTTATAATGTTAAATGTTCATAATGTTCATAATGTTCATAATGTTCATAATGTTCGTAATGTTAGTTTTAAGTAACAAGTAAAGACGTTGCACCGCAACGTCTAATAATGCATGCACCGTGCGTCTAATAACAGAAAATAAATATTTAAAAGACCTAGCAGGTTTTAGAAACCTTCTAGGTCAAGAAAAATCATTGAGCGACTTTAGGTGCGACCTGTTAGTAGTTAAGACGTACGGTCTTGCGTCTTTAATTAAAAATTGAAAATTGAGAATTTTCCTCAATTCATCAAATTAAGATTTCTCTCCCGACAAATGTCGGGGTCGTTCAAAATGACAATCAAAAAAACAAAATATTCTATGAAAATTAAATCCACACTTGGCACTTTTACTAGGCACTAGGTACTCAAATAACCAATTAACCAAATAACCGATTAACCAATTAAAAAATGTCAAAAATAAAATTAAGAGCTTTAGAACCAACGGACATAGATTTTTTGTTTGAGATAGAAAATGACCGGGATTTGTGGCATCTGAGTCATACGCAACAGCCTTTTTCGGGGCGATTGTTGCAAGATTATATTGCCAATGCCGACCGTGATATATATGAAGTAAAGCAGTTTCGTTTTGCAATAGAAATTCTTGATAGTCAAAAACTTATAGGGTTTATTGATTTGTTTGATTTTGACCCGAAAAACAAAAGAGCCTGTGTTGGAATTGTGATTCACCGGCAATATCAAAATAAATCTTATGGAAAGGTGGCATTAGAACAGTTGATTAACTACGCATTTAATGTTTTATTTTTGCATCAATTATATGCCAATATTGCAGTTGATAACCTCCCGAGCATCCGTTTGTTTGAAGCTTTCGGTTTTGAACAGACCGGCAATAAAAAAGATTGGTTGTTTGACGGGACGGCTTATAAAGACGAGT
>JALVLX010000035.1 GCA_027032855.1 Flavobacteriales bacterium
GCGCCGCCTAATGCTTTTCCTAATGTGCCGGTAATGATATCGATTTTACCCATCACATTTTTAAGCTCTACGGTGCCACGTCCGGTTTTGCCTAAAACTCCTACGGCGTGACTTTCGTCAACCATAGTTAACGCATCGTATTTTTCAGCTAATTCGACTATTTTGTCTAATTGTGCTACTACGCCGTCCATTGAAAAAACACCGTCCGTTACGATTATTTTAAACCGGTGTCCGGCAGCGTTGGCTTCTTGCAATTTGGCTTCCAAATCTGCCATATCATTGTTTTTAAAACGGTAACGGGCGGTTTTAGTCAATCGCACACCGTCAATGATAGAAGCGTGGTTCAATTCGTCGGAAATAATGGCATCATCCGGTCCGAAAAGCGGTTCGAATACACCACCGTTAGCGTCAAATGCCGCCGCATACAAAATGGTATCCTCTGTTTGATAGAATTCGGCAATTTTTTGTTCCAATTCCTTGTGACGATCTTGCGTGCCGCAAATAAACCGCACCGATGCCATACCGTAACCGCGCAGGTCCATCATTTTTTGAGAAGCTTTAATCACTTCGGGATTGTCAGCCAATCCTAAATAATTGTTGGCACAAAAATTTAATACTTTTTGTCCGGTATCCAAAGTGATTTCCGCACCCTGCGGTGAGGTGATAATCCGTTCGTGCTTAAACAAACCCGACGCTTCAATGTCTTTTAAAGTATCTTGTAAATGTTTTTTAAATTTATCGCTATACATACATATATATTTATTTGATTTTGATTTCGGACAAATATAAATAAATTATGTGTAAATTGAAATGCTTTTTATCCGTTAGTTGAAAGTTAAAAGTGGAAAGTTGAAAGTTCTTTTTTCAATTAATTGAACTTTTAACTTTTAACCTTCAACTTTCAACTTTTTTACTAAATTTGTGTAATTTTTATGACTAATGTCATATTTAGCCACAAAGAAGGGGTTAAATTTGTCTGTCAATTTAATATAGATATATGGGAACAATCGCAATTTTGGTTTTTATTTTAGCGGGTGTCGCTTTGATATTGATAGCCAATAATTTATCCAATTTAATTTCACACAAATCATCCAATCCGGATAAATTTGAACCTTACGAGTCCGGGGTTAAAACCATCGGTCCGACTTGGATCCGTTTCAGAATTGGCTACTACTTGTTTGCCTTGGTTTTTTTAATCTTTGATGTTGAAATCATCTTTTTGGTGCCGTGGTCTGTTGTATTTAAAAAACTCGGTGCCGTGGCTTTGATTGATATCATCATATTTTTATTTATCCTTGGTTTGGGATTGATTTATGCACTTAAAAAACGCGCTTTAAAATGGGTTTAGATAACAAAATGAACTGGATAGGGGATACACCGCAAAAACCCTATTCGCACAATCAAATAGCTAATGATTTTCCCGGACAGATTATTCCTGCCGGAAATGGCGGTAACATTATCGTTGGCTCGATAGATAAAATTATTAACTGGGGACGTGCCAACTCGCTTTGGCCTTTGTATTTTGGAACGAGTTGTTGTGCTATCGAAATGATGCAAACCGGTGCGGCACGCCACGACTGGTCGCGCTTTGGTTTTGAAGTAGCGCGTCCGACACCACGTCAAGCCGATGTCATCATTATTGCAGGAACCATTACGATGAAAATGGCACCTGTCCTACGTCGCTTATACGACCAAATGGCAGAGCCGAAATATGTTATCGCAATGGGGGCTTGTGCTATTTCGGGTGGACCTTTTTATTACAATACGTATTCGGTGGTTAAAGGTGCCGATCACGTTATTCCGGTAGATGTGTATGTGCCGGGCTGTCCACCGCGTCCGGAAGCTTTGCTCGACGGTATGATGTTGTTGCAACAGAAAATTAAAACCGAAGGTATGAAAACCCGTAATAATCCGATTGTCGGGTTTGATGAAGGATTTGTGCCACATAATTTAAGAAAAAACAAAGAAAATGACCAATAACGATATCATCACGGCTTTACAAAAGCAATTTCAAGATTTATCATTTGACGAAGAAACGTCCAAATATTTAACGATTACTGTCTTGCCTGAAAATTATTTGGATGTGATGAAAGCTGTTCGCGAAATGGGATTTGACTACCTGTTTTCGATGACCGGTATGGATTGGGGTGCCGAACTCGGGGTGACCAACCATTTGGAAAATACCGAAACCGGTGATATGATTGTGGTTAAAGTCAAATTGGCAGACCGCGAAAATCCCGAATTACCGACCCTTGAAAATGTGTGGAAAACCGCACACTTGCACGAACGCGAAATTTTTGACCTGTTCGGTATCAATTTCAAAGGGCATAGTGTGATGAAACGCCTGCTCCTGACCGAAGACTGGGAAGGATATCCGATGCGTAAAGACTGGCAAGACGAAACCAAAATGATTATCAGATAACTATGGAACAAGTTACACTCAATACAGCCGACCTTAAATCGCAAGAGTATTTTTTGAATATGGGACCGCAACACCCTGCAACGCACGGTGTGTTACGTCTTATCTTAACCCTTGACGGTGAGGTAGTCAAAAACATAGAACCCGATTTGGGTTATATCCACCGAAGTATCGAAAAACAATGCGAATACGAAGGTTACAAACAAATCATTCACTTGACCGACCGGATGGACTATCTGTCGGCACATATCAATAACGAAGCCGTTGCCTTGGCAATTGAACAAGCACTCGAAATTGAAGTGCCTGAACGGGTAAAAGTTATCCGCACCATTATGGGCGAATTGACCCGTATTGCATCGCACTTGCTTTGGTGGGGTGTTATGGGAATGGATGTCGGGGCGTTGACGACTTTTATGTATGCTTTCCGCGACCGTGAAATGATTAACGATATAATGGAAGAAACCTGCGGGGCTCGTTTGACAATGAGTTACAGCACACCGGGTGGTGTGATGTTCGATTTGCACCCTAATTTTGTTAAGCGCATAAAAGAATTTATTCCGCATTTGCGTAGCGTAATCCCTAAATATGACGAATTATTGACGGGTAATGTTATTTTCCAAAAACGTATGAAAGGTGTTGGCTATATGTCTTACGAAGATGCTATTTCGCACGGTGCGAGTGGTCCGGTAGCGCGTGGTTCGGGTGTGTCTTGTGACAGACGTAAAAAAGGTCCGTATAGTGCCTTTGCTTCGCAAGATATTGATTTTAAAGAAATTATTTATACCGAAGGGGATAATTTGGCACGATATAATGTCCGTATGAAAGAGATGTTGCAGTCGCTGAATATTATTGAGCAGTTGATTGACAACATACCCGATGACGGTATTCAAGCCAAAACCCGTGCGCTCATCAAATTACCAAAAGGCGAATTTTTGCAACGTGTGGAAACCGCTCGCGGTGATTTGGGGGTTTATATCGTTAGTGACGGTAAGAAAAATCCTTATCGAGTAAAATTCCGTTCGCCGGGATTTTCAAATTTGAATGCGTTAATTGAAATAGGTAAAGGACATTTAATTGCGGATTTAGTGGCGATTATGTCCACGTTGGATTTTGTTGTTCCTGACATTGACCGCTAGAAACGTTGCACGTTTCTGCGAGTTGAAAGTTGAAAGTTTGTAGAGACGAATTGCATTCGTCTCATAGTGGAAAGCGACAAAGGGGAATAGGATGAAATTAGAAATTAGATTTTAGAAATTAGAAGTAGAGACGTTTTGGTAAAACGTCTAAAAATCTGAAATCAAAAATCAGCGTTCCTTGTTCGATATTTTTAACGTTCCTCAAATCGGAAGCAGGATTATAATATGAAGCAATAAGTAAAAATTGAAAAAAGAGTTATCAAATTAAACTAAAAGATATAAAATGATTTTAACAAATACGACAAATTATTTTGCGGAACTGGTCAGTTATTTATCCGAACAAATGGGTTTGGGTGGACAGATATTGGCGTATGTTATTGTTGCCGCTATTTATTTGGGCTTTTTTGCGGTTGCCGGATTGCTGTTGGTATATATTGAACGGCGGGTGGCAGCGTTTTTCCAATTGCGTCTCGGACCTAACCGTGTGGGACCTTGGGGATTGTTGCAAACCATTGCCGATGCCTTAAAATTGTTGTCCAAAGAGATTTTCGGCACCAATCGTAAAGATAAATTGCTCTACAATACCGCTTATTATTTGGTGATTATTGCATCGTTGGTGGCTTTGTCGGTGATACCGTTTAGTATCGGGGTGCAAGCTTACGACCTGAATATCGGGGTGTTTTTCATTTCGGCGGTTTCGTCTGTCGGGGTGCTGGGCATCATTTTCGGTGGCTGGGGTAGTAACAACAAATATTCTTTGATAGGTGGTATGCGTAGCGGTTTGCAAATGATCAGTTACGAATTGTCATCGGGTTTGGCTATTCTGACCATTATATTAATGGCAGGCACATTGCAAATGTCGGGTATTATCGAAGCGCAACGTGACGGCTTTTTTATCTGGCGCGGACATATTCCGGCTCTGATTGCTTTCTTTGTGTTTGTGATTGCCGGAACAGCCGAAAGTAACCGGACACCTTTTGATTTGGCAGAAGGCGAAGCGGAACTCGGTGCCGGATACCACTCGGAATATTCGGGAATGGGATTTGCGTTCTTTTTCTTGGCAGAATTTATCAATATGTTTATCATTTCAGCCATAGCCGTTACCTTGTTTTTCGGTGGTTGGTTGGCACCATTTCATCTGACGGACGGATTGGCATATCAACCTTTGTGGGGGGCTATCTGGTTTTTCTTAAAAGTGTCGGTAATGATATTCTTATTGATGTGGTTCCGTTGGACGTTCCCGCGTTTGCGAATTGACCAACTGCTGACTTTGGAATGGAAATATTTGTTGCCAATCGGCTTAATCAATATCGTGTTGATGGCAATTTTGGTATATTTTAATTTAGTTTTTTAAAGATACGTATCTTATGAGTTATATAGGAAATATAATCGGTGGTGTAAAAACCCTTTTAACCGGGATGAAAGTAACCGGAAACTATTTTTTTCCGTCGGTTTTCGGACGAAAATATACCATTACCCGGCAATATCCCGATGAACCGGCAATTGTTATGGACCGGTTTAAAGGTGAAGTGGTGATGTGGCACAACGACAATAACGAACACCGTTGCACCGGTTGTCAGGCGTGTGAAATTGCTTGTCCGAACGGTTCGATAGAAATTATTTGGGACCGCGTGCTCAACGAAGAAACCGGTAAAAAAGTCAAAGTCATAGACCAACATATTTATCATTTGGGTATGTGCACAATGTGTAATTTGTGTATTCAAGCTTGTCCGACTAATGCTATTATGTGGTCCACGAATTTTCATAATTCGACTTTTGACCGTTCGCAATTAACCAAAGTATTAAACAAACCCGGCTCTAAATTAATGGCGGGTGTAGAAGAATAGATGATTATGGAAAAAATAATGTTTTATCTCCTATCGGCTATCATTACGGTTTTTGCCGTTTTGAGTGTTACAAGTAGCAAATTGTATAGAGCTACAATGTATTTGTTGTTTGTATTGATTGCCGTATCGGGCTTGTATTTTATGATGGAATACAATTTTATGGGCGCTGTGCAGCTGTCGGTATATGCCGGTGGTATTATGGTGCTGTTTGTATATGCCGTAATGTTGACTGACAAAATTGGTAAGCCGTTGAGAAGTATCAGCTCCAAAAGAAAGATTTTGCCTGTTGTAGTTGCTATCGGAACAGCCGGATTGGCAATTTTTGCTATCTATACATATCAAGGTATCAATGTGGAAAACGAAGCTACGGTAACTACGGTAGAACAAATCGGGAATAAATTATTGAGTTACGAACCGGG
>JALVLX010000036.1 GCA_027032855.1 Flavobacteriales bacterium
CATCGTAGAGCATGGCAAATTCTACATCTTGCCATAGCGAACGGCTTCCGACCACATCGGCATCACATTGATAAAATTCTCTAAAACGTCCTTTTTGCGGACGGTCGGCACGCCAAACCGGTTGAATTTGATAACGTTTGAACGGAAAACTCAATTCGTTTTGGTGTTGCACCACGTAGCGGGCAAATGGCACGGTTAAATCGTAGCGGAGGGCTTTTTCAGAAATTTTTGTCGTTAATTTTTTTGCATCTTTTTCAGCTAATAAATTGTCATCAACTTTACGTAAAAAATCACCGGAATTTAAAATTTTAAAAATCAAGCGGTCGCCTTCATCGCCATATTTTCCCATCAAGGTTGACAGGTTTTCAAACGAAGGTGTTTCAATCGGTGCAAACCCAAACAATTCAAATTGGTTTTTGATATGATTGATAATGTAATTGCGTTTCGCTATTTGTTCCGCTGAAAAATCTCTGGTGCCTTTGGGAATACCCGGTTTTTGTGCCATTTCTTTACTTGTTTTAATTTATTGCAAATATCGGAGTTTTTTATATCGTAGCAAATTAGAAATTAGATTTTAGCTTACAACTCTTAATACTTATCCCAGTACCAAATGACAAATCCGTCCAAACAGGTGTTACAACACCGTTATAAGCATCAATATTGTTATAATCGCCAAAAAAAGCCGATTTAAAAGGATTGAAAGGTTTATCGGAAACAATCATGGATTTAAAAGTTTCACCACCATCGGTGCTGTATGATAATACCACATCGGTTTTGTCATCTTTATAACGGCTACGGTCATAGTACACAATATAAATGTATCCGGTTACGGGATCAACCGCCATCCAAGTCAAAAATTGATGTGTTTTGGTTTGGTCGGTATTGACACGTTTCGGTTGACTCCAAGTCAGTCCCCCATCAGTGCTTTTGGCTATAAAAATATCTGTATCATCAGTACCGTTGCGTTGGTCAGCCCAATTCACATACAACGTGCCTTGATTAGGTCCATCACTGTTGTCAATACCCAAAACAGGCATACCGTTTGACCTGTATATTGACGGAATGTCTATATCCCAACCTTCAGGCTGATCAGCAACTACGATATCATGCGTCAACCAAGTTTTGCCGTTATCAGTGCTTTTGTCAAAATAAATTTTGTTGTGATAAGCCCATGCCACATAAATATTACCCTGCTTATCAAAAACAGGTACGGCACCTTCAACGGTATCATCACTATCCATACAATCACCGTCCAGCTCATTAATCTTTACCGGCTCACTCCAAGTTTCACCATAATCAGTTGATTTAGAAAACAAAATACGCGATTTGTGATTAGGATTGCTACTGTGGTAAGCATCAAATTCCGTCCAAGTAACAGCCAATTCCCCTGTAACGGGATGTATGCCTATCCAGTGTTTGTCTTGAATTTTGGTATTATCATAGCCGATAGCTACGCCATCCGACCAAGTTTTACCTTTATCGGTTGATTTTTGCAATACAATACTGCTCAAAAATTCTTTACTACCACGATTATTATCCGGATTTGCCAAATGCAAATAATAAAGATTACCTAATTTATCAGAAGCCAAACAAGGGTCACCGAAAACACCATACCTGGATTTGAGATGAGAATTTTTCCAAGTTTTACCACCATCGTTTGATACATGAACATTATCGTAAATACTACCGGCAATAATATTGGTCGTGTCTGATTTGTTGATACAGATAGAAGGTTCTGATAAAGAAGAAAAAGGGTTTGATTTCTTCATTATTGTTACTACCTTTGATTTTGAAATTGTAAGTGGAGATTGTAAGGTTTTTTCCTTTACAACTGTTTTTTCCACCGGTTTACGGTATGCTTTTTGCGAGGTCTTACATGCACTAAGCCACAAAAGCGCCATTATCGATAAAAATAGATGTTTCATCATAAAAAAAATTTTTCAAATATATGAAAAAGCTGATTTATACCTTATTATTTTTTGGATTAACTGCTTTTACAATGCATAAATATTATGTCAGCGTAACGGAAGTTTACATCAAACCCGAAAAATTGGAAATTATTATCCGCACCTTTCCGGATGATATTGAACGCGTTTTAATCGATACCTATCATGTCAAAGCCGATTTGTCTAAAAAACCAACTCGTGAATTATTAAAATTTTACCTACTTACTCATTTTTCAATAGACGTTGACGGTATGCCTGTTGAGTATAAATTTTCAGGTTTTACACAAGAAGATGAATTTTATATTATTTTATTGGAAGCAAAATTACCCGGTAAACCAAAGCAAATTTCCATCAAAAACACCATTTTACAGGATTTGTTTGAAGAACAAAAGAACATTGTTCACTTTTTCTACGGTGATGACAAAGCAAGTTTTATTTTGATTAAACAAGAGCCTATGGCTGTTTACAAACTACAAAAATAAAAAGAGACTGTCCTTTTAAGACAGCCTCCATTTAATACTTGTTACTTGATACTCGCCACTACTGATTTGTAGGCAAAATATCAAACGTAGAATAGTCTGCCGGTATAACTTTCGGCAATTTGGCACCGTAAGCATCCTCAATTACATCAATAAATTTATTGGCGATGATAGCATATCCTCTAGGAGTTGGGTGTACACCGTCCAAGCCAAACAATAACTTATCTAAATTTGTACCGTTAAAATAATTTGCGGTATAAGTAGAACCATCCTCGATAACCAAACCATTTTTCATTCCTTCCATCAAAGCAGCCATATCGGCAACCGGCAAACCTTTAGAAGCTGCAATTCCGTTAATCATTTGATTAAAACCGGCTGTAGCGGCTCTTACTTCTGTAATTTCATCTTTAGACAAAATCCATTGGTCTTCTAAAGGAACGGTCAACCCGTTTACCAATTGTGGATTGTTAGGGTCAGCCACACCAATAACTGACATAGCTCGCAAAGGCACCAAATCATCAACTGTTGCTTGTCTGATTGAAGGCAAGCCTGAAGCCGATAAATCAGTTAAATACTCATCTTCCATTACCAAAGCATTAGCTCCTAAGGCAAAGTTGATTGTTCTGATATCCGCTTCATCTTGAGTGATCAAACCGGCTTGAACTGCTTGAGCCAATCCGCCGTTATATTGAGCATAAGCCGCATTTAAAGCATCTACTTGCGACTGATCATCTAACGGAATAGGAGCATAAGGAATAGTTGTAAAAAATGGAACCGAAGCTACATCGGGAATGGTTGCTACAACACCTTTGGCACCGTTGGCTGTCAAAGCATCAACCAATTGTTGATAAACTGCTCCAAACACATTCACATTGGTAATATCATTTGGTCCGTAAGTACTCGGATCAATATTGTTTGTAGCATTTTGGTCAACACCAATACCGCCACTGGTAGCATAAGACAATACATCGTTGTTACCTATCCATAAAGTAAAAAATGTCGGATTTTGTGCCACCGCATCTTCAATTACAGCCTTATCGGGAGCAGAAGCCATTCTTACGTAATAAGGATTAGCTTGAAATGTAGCTAAATTGGCAATATTACCATAACCGTGAGCTACCAAATGGAAAAGTTTAGCACCCGGAACTCCCATATTGTTATATGGTCCGGGGTGTACATCTGACACGTCCATAGTCGGTTCCTGATTGATTCTGTCCACACCTCCCTGAGAAGCATCAATGATTAATTTTTGAGGTAAAATGGTCACCGGACCAAGTGTCATTCCTCCTACATCATTAGTATCATCTTCCATATAAGGTTGTGTAAAATCTCCTCCACCTGCTAATTTCATTTGGTTAGCTAAAATTGAAGGAAATGAATTTGCCTGCCCACTTTTATAAAGTGTTCCGTTTGTATATCCGGCTGTTAACGAGTTACCAACCGCTACATAGTTAGAAAAATCAGCTTCTCCGGAAGTATAAGTCTGTTCACCAATAGGCTCAGAAAATTCCGGCTTACAAGCTGTAAAGCTTAATACAACTAATAGTACTGCAAGTATATTTAATATTTTTTTCATGATTCAAATTTTTATTATTTAATAGAATAACTAATTCCAATTCCCGGAATAATGGCATTACCTACGTAAGTCCCACCGAATTTGTGAGCACTCGGACCTTCGCCATTTACAAAAGTATAATCTGTACGTTCTTTACCATCTAAATATAATAATGATAAATCAACAGTCCATTTGTTCATTTGATAACCAAATCCAAAAGTGTAATTGTTAGTGTCCAATGAAGGCGTTTCGGGAGAAAAATGACCTTCTGTTACCGGAGATTGATCAAAATAATAACCGGCTCTTACAAACATATTATCATTTAATTGATATTCGGCTCCAAAACGGAAAGTACCGGTATTTTGATAACTTTTGTTGGCTATACTCGGAGGTAAGCCGTTTTTGAAATCAATACGCAATTCTTTATAAATACTCCAATATGTATAATTATAGTCAAATGCTAACAACAAATTGTCCATAGGTTTATACGAAATACCTACGCCCAACTCTGCAGGCATCGGCAATTTGGCAGAAAAACCGGTTGTTTTTAATGTATTAGACAAAAATGCCGGTACATTATTAAATTCCGCTTTACCGTATTTGGCATCTAAGGTTACTGAAGAACGGTAATTCAAACCAAATGAAAGATTGTCTGATGGTTTGAAGGCCATACTTAAACCAAATCCGGCTGCACTTGTCATACCGGAATCTAACTGGGCATTCGTTTTCTCGCCGTTATCACCGGTCAAATATCTGTTGATATTTTTATTATAGGACACACCACCATACGCCAAAATTAACGAAGCTGAAGCGCTAAACATATCAGAAAATTTATAGGCAAACGACGGTTGGATATAAAAGACCTTCATTGAAATGTCATTAACGATGTCCGAACCTGCCCAATCATGCCAAACGGTAGAACTACCAAAAGGTGTATAAACCGCTAAGCCTAAACTAACATTATCCGTAGCTTGATAAGTAGCATACAAATAAACAGGTGTTCCTACCGGGTTGTCTGTTTCGTAAGCCCAATTATAATCTGCGTTTTGAAACTTGATATGTGACATAATGCCACTCACTCCAAAGGATAAATTGAATTTCCGGTCTAAGAATGCTATTCCGGCCGGATTAAAAAAAGCAGTTTCAGCATTATTAAATACTGACAAACCGGCATGAGCCATGCCAAGCATTCGTTGCCCTTGTAAAGCAACGCGATAGCCTCCGGCATATATACTGCCAAAGCTAAGGAACACTAATACTATTAATAGTTTTTTCATAGGTATTAAATTTAATTTATGATTAATTATGTAATAATTTTATTTTAGATATATTCTTCAAAACTTAATAAAGTTCTACCAACTTTGCCACCAATTCTCTTACAACAGGTTCTGCGGCTTTTGCAGCTTTTAACACTTCTTCGTGATTGACTTCTTCAATAAATTCGGCTGTACCGATATCCGTAATAACCGAAATACCGAAAACTTCCATATCCATATGTCTGGCAACGATAACCTCTGGTACGGTTGACATACCAACAGCATCTCCGCCTATATTTCGTACCATTGTATATTCCGCCAAAGTTTCAAAAGTAGGTCCTTGCAAGCCTAAATATGTCCCTTCTTTAACGCGGATATTATTTTCTGCCGCATAGTTTCTAACAACTTGCAACATTGCCTTACTGTAGGGTTCACTCATGTTTACAAAGCGGGGACCGAAACGTTCATCATTTGGTCCGCGAAGCGGGTGTTCCGGAAAAAAGTTGACATGATCGGTAATCAGCATCACGTCTCCTACTTTAAAGTTTCTATTAACCCCTCCCGAAGCATTAGACACAATCAATTTTCGTATGCCCATTTGCCAAAAAACACGCTCCGGAAAGGTGACTTGTTTCATATTGTAGCCCTCATAATAATGAAAACGTCCATTCATGGCTACTATTTTTTTACCACTCAAAGTCCCGAAAAGCAACGAACCCTTATGACCTTGAACCGTAGAAACCGGAAAATTGGGAATTTCATTATAAGGTATCTCAACATCAATCTTGATATCTTCAGATAAGCTTCCCAACCCGCTTCCTAAAACAATAGCATACTCAGGAGTGTAATCAACTTTCTTTTGTAAAAACTGTGCTGTCTCCAACGACAAATCAAACTCATTTCTTACTTCTGACATATTCTAAAATTTTTTTATTAAACATCTCACTATCAACCATCTGCGTTTGTATTGGCAAATAATACAAGTCTTCGCCGGATAACAGTGACGACAACCTTACAAAATCTTTTTCCGTAGTCAAAATCAGCTTTTTAGATGATTTTAACCTATCAAATTTCGTTTTAATCTGTTGAATATCCGCCAATGAAAAACGATGATGGTCTCCAAATTCCAAGTTTACAAATTTAATGTTTTTTTCTGATAAAAACCCAAACAAAGGTAATGGATTGGCAATTCCGGTGACCAGCAGAATCTCATACTCATGCAAACTGCTGATTAACAACATCTTTTTACCATTTGTTACATGGTTTTCATAGCTTATTCGGGAAAAAAACACTGCATTACCGGAATATTTTTTTATTTTTTGTCGAATATTTTTTTCTACTTCCGATTCGAGATTTTCAGGAGATTTGGTCACTACAATCACATCTGCACGTTTGGCATTTTTGGGCAACTCACGCAAATTGCCGGCAGGCAACAATAAATCTTTATAAAACGGCTGTTTAAAAGAAGTCAACAATATCTGAAAACCCGGCTTGATACGTCGGTGCTGAAAAGCGTCATCGAGCAAAATAACATCAGGATGATGCTTCTCCAATACTTTTTGAACAGCTGTAACTCTGTCTTCCCCCACCGCTACAATAACATCTTTAAACTTTCTATAAATTTGATAAGGTTCATCTCCTATTTCAGCCGGTGTTACATTATTGTCCGCTTCAACAAAACCTTTAGTAAGTCGCTTATAACCACGACTGATAACTACCACTTTATAATCATCTTGCAATAAACGAATCAGATACTCAATTTGAGGGGTTTTACCACTTCCGCCCACATTCAGATTTCCAACACTAATCACAGGAACATCAAATTCATACTGCTTCAAAACACCTTTATCATACAAATAATTACGCACTTCGGTTATCAAAGCATATAAAACGGAAAACGGAAAAAGAACCAGTCTGAAATTCACTTACTTAGTAAATGTTTATAATGTTTATTATTTATAGTTTTAATGTAAAAAGTAATGCTATAAAAGAAAGAACTTTCAACTCTCATATCACCCCCATCATTTTGGACACCCATTCCATCAAAAATGCACAACCCAATGCCGCCACGGTTCCCACCACATAGCCGACAACCGCCAACATAACTCCCACCGAAGCCAGCGAAGGATGAAACGCCGACGCCACAACCGGAGCCGAAGCTGCCCCTCCCACATTTGCCTGACTACCAACAGCTAAGAAAAAATATGGAGCTTTTATCAACTTGGCTACAACTATCAGTAATATGGCATGTATCGACATCCAAATAATGCCAATAAATATCAAACCGGGATTTTTGAGAATTTCAAACAAATCCATTTTCATCCCAATCGTTGCCACCAAAATATAGATAAAAACACTCCCTAATTTTGAAGCGCCTATACCTTCATAATTTTTAATTTTGGTAAAAGAAAAAGCTATTCCGAAAATGGTTGACAAAGTTATCAACCAGAAAAACTTGGAACCGAAAGATGACACAAAAGATTTTTTGTCCGCTACCGCCGGAATGTATTCTTTTAACAAATGAGAAATGTGGTCAGCCCCCCAAAATGATAAGGCAACCGCCAAAAAGACTACCCCCAACAACACCATATAATCTGTCAATATGGGCATACGTTCCACTTTTTTGGCAAAAGCCGTTACTTTTTCTTTCAAAGCCTCGATAGATGACGTATCGGCATCGAGCCATTTGTCTATTTTTTTCGACTTGGCAATACCAAACAACAAAGTCGCCATCCACAAGTTAGCCACAAAAATATCTACCAAAACCGTAGCGCCATACTTTTTGATATTATATTCAAAAATTTCCAACATAGCTGCCTGATTGGCACCACCGCCAATCCAGCTTCCGGCTAAGGTTGATAAACCGCGCCAAAGCGCATCGTGTCCGGTGCCTGCAATAGTTTCCGCCGAAACACTTCCTACCAAAAACAATGCTATGGGACCACCGATAACAATACCCAATGTCCCTGTAAAAAACATTATTAATGCTTTGGGACCAAGATTAAAAACCGCTTTCAAATCAATACTCAAAGTCATCAAAATCAACGAAGCCGGTAACAAAACCCTGCTGGCGATATAGTATAATTGCGATTTATGCGCTATTTCTTTACCGTTTTCGATGCTGATCCAATCGGTAGCAATGATATTGGTAGATGCCAATACTGCCGGCAAGACATAAGCCAACAGCAAAGCCGGCACTATTTTATAAAATTTTTCCCAAAAACCACCTTTTAGGGAAGAAGTGTAAAAAATCAAAGCTAACAAGCCCATTAAGAGTCCGAAAACGATAATATCATTGGTAAAAACCGGACTTGTATCGTGAAAAGTTTCAATTTGCGTCATTTTTGGTCTGCTTTTTGTTTAAATGCAAATATAACAAAAGAAATTATGTTAAAATATTTGTTTGAAAAGTTTAATGTATTTATCTTTGATTAATATTTATTGTAAATTATAGAGAATATTTTAAACGAAGGTAATTATCAGAAAAACTATAAATCTTTTTTATTATTTTTACCTTCATCAGAAAAGAGTTTAGATTATATGAGAAAAAATTTTATTTATTTACTAACGATTATAATATTCCAAAATGTTTGGAGTCAAAACGGCAGGATGATAATTCCTTCGGAAATTTCTAACGATTTGATTTACCGCATGAAAGAAATGGGTGCAAATTTGACTGCCGATAATATATACAGCCCCGATAAAACCAGTATTAACGATGCCGTTATACAATTCAACGGTGGGTGTACCGGCGAAATAGTATCGCCAAAAGGTTTGATTTTAACCAACCACCACTGCGGTTACGGAGCTATTCAGTCTCATTCTACTTTTGAACACAACTATGTCAAAGACGGGTTTTGGTCACAAAGCTTTGAAGAAGAATTGCCCAATCCCGGAATGTATGTGACTTTTGTCCGTAAAATTGAAGATGTTACTTCACAGGTTTTAGCCGGAATTGACGAAAATGCAAGCGATAGTGAGAGACAATCAATGATTCAAAAAAATATTAACAGGTTAAAAAACAGTTTACCTAAAAAAGACTGGCAAGAAATAGAAATCAAGTCGTTTTTTGATGGTAACAGCTACTACGCTTTTACGGTAGAAAACTATAAAGATATTCGCCTGGTTGCCGCGCCACCTTCTTCAATAGGAAAATTTGGTGCTGACACTGACAACTGGATGTGGCCACGTCACACAGGTGATTTTTCCGTTTTTAGAATTTACGCCGACAAAAACAACCGGCCTGCAGAATACAGTCCGGATAATGTACCTTATCAACCCGATGCGTTTTTCAAAATATCCGTTAAACCTAAAAAACCGGGGGATTTCTTCTTGATTTACGGCTTCCCCGGACGCACACAAGAATATTTACCTTCGGTTGCCGTACAACAAAAAGTGGATATACTCAATCCGGCACGTATCAATACTCGCAAGACTGTATTGGACATAATGAAATCTTATATGTCTAAAAACGATACCATTAAATTGCAATACACGGCAAAATATGCCCGTATTGCCAATTATTGGAAAAAATGGATTGGTGAAAACCAAGGTATCCAAAGATCCGGCGCAATTGACAAAAAGAAAGAATTTGAGAAATTCTTTTTGTCACAAGTTGATGTCCTAAAAATGGACCCGGATTACAAAAACATCTTTGATGAATTTGACAAATTATATCAACAAAATAAAGATATAGAACTAGCCAGAAATTATTTTATCGAGATTTTCTACCTCAACAACGATTTGTTTAAAAGAGCCTTCTCTCTCTACAATCTAAAACATGCCTATAAAAATCAAGGAAAAGAAGCTTTTAACAAACTACAAAAAAAATATGCTGACCGTCTGGCTGGCAGCTTTAAAAACTACAATGCCGTTGTTGACAAGGATATTTTTATTGCTTTAATGAATTTGTATGCCAAGAATATGCCTGAAAAATACAAGAACTCTATATTTAAATATAACAAATTAATGCCCTTTTTAGCCATGAATATTTATGACAATTCTGTGCTAAATGACCCTAAAGCTCTAAAAAAACTGCTTAAGAAAAATCCTAAGAAATTTATCAAAATGATAGATGAAGATCCCGGATATTCCTTTGCTGAAAAATTCATAAAAGATTATTACCAAAAAATAGCACCTGATTATCAGGGTATCCGGTCCAAAATCAACAATCTCCAAAAAAAATATATGAAAGGTATTAAGCAAGTTATGGGAAGCCGGCCGTTGTATCCGGATGCTAATGGTACCTTACGTATCAGTTACGGTGTCATCAAAGGATATGAGCCCAGAGATGCCGTGTACTATTATCCTTTTTCTCACGTTAAAGGTATTATTGAAAAATACATTCCCGGGGATTATGAATTTGATGTTCATGAAAAATTAATAGATTTGTACCGGAAAAAAGAATTTAAACCATACTCCAACACCGGAGAAATGCCTGTAAATTTTCTTGGAACGGCTCATACAACCGGAGGTAACTCAGGAAGTCCTGCAATAAATAGTGAAGGAGACCTAATTGGCATAAACTTTGATAGAGTATGGGAGGGAACCATGAGTGACCTGTATTACGATCAAAAAATCTGTCGAAATATAATGGTTGATATAAATTACGTTTTATTTGTCATTGACAAAATTGGAAACGATAAAAGATTGATTGACGAAATGATTATAAAAAAATAATGTAGTAAAACAAACACACAATAAAGCTATGAAACTTTTTACAAAAAAATTGACTGTAAATATTGGTTTATTGATATTATTTTTCATTAATTTCTCTCAAGGAATTGCACAAAACAAGTTTTACCAATTAGGGGAAGAACTTGTTAATATAGCCAAATCCGGCAATGCAGATAAACTGGTAGATTTTATTGATGATAAAATTGACGTTGATCAAAAAGCCAAAATCATGGAATCTTTTTTGACCTTAAAAGATCAAATGTTTACTTTGGTTAATAAAGACAAAATTCAATTATTTAACGTCCTGAAAGAAGGTGAGCAAATTTATATTATCCTTACAGATAACAAAAATTTTGCTATAATCAAAACCACACTTAACGACAATGGTAAAATAACAGATATTTTTACATATAATAATACCAAAACAGCAAAAGTATTAGCATCAGGGAATAAAATTTATAAAACACGTTGTTATTCTTGTCACGGTAAATTTGCAAAAGGCGGTATCGGACCTAATTTGACTGATAATTATTGGAAGTTTGTCAATTCACCTCAAGATTTGTTTGATCTTGTTTCTAAAGGAAAAAAAGGTACCATGATGATTGCATACAAGGACTACCTTAAACCTGAAGAAATTGAAGCGGTTTTGATCTACATTAAAGCATTACAAAATAAAAAAGTAAATAACCCGAAAAAACAGGAAGGTGAAAAAAAAGACTTTATTCTTTCCGTTTTTAATTAAAATAAATAATAAGATAAATAAACATTGTATATAAATAAAAAATAATTAATACCTTTGTATAATAAAATTAATATTATGAGATTAAAATACTTCTTTTTACTTCTTTTTACAGCACTTAATTTAGGCAGTAATGCGCAAATCAAAAATATGAATGACTTTATCATCAATCTTGAAGATTTACGTACATTAACGGAGCGAATTGCCAAAAACTATATTATGAAAGGTGTTTTGGCTAACAACCCTAAAGTAGTTAAACAGTTAGAGGAAGATTCCAATAAATTTTCAGAAACACTAATCAGTCTTACTGACAGTGCGCTAAATGAAGAAATCGAAATTGAATTACAAAAACTCAATTTGTCATGGATGTTAATGGACAGGATTATGAATAAAAAATATGATGGAAATGCTGCAGTGAAAGTTATTAAGTATGCTGATAAAATGAGTGACGAAATCGAAATCATCGCCGAAATGGTTAACAATTCCACTAAACTGAAATCCGTCAAATTGTTGCGTATCAGCTCTAACGGACGAATGCTTTCTCAAAAATTATTATTATACTATATTGCCGCTAAAGCAAAATTGAGAGACCCCGAAATCCCAAATAAATTTGAAAATGCAAAAAAAGCTTTGTATGAAGTTATCAAAGTCTTAACTGACCAGTCTGAAAAAGATCCTGACCTTAAAGCAGATTCCGGTGTATTGATGTATGTCGAAATGATTAAAGACAGCTATGATAAAGTTCGAAAAAACATTACTATAAACAGTAAAGTTCACCCCAAAACTGCTAATATGATTGTTAATCAAATGACTGATAATTTTGAATTATTAACTCAAATTCTTTATGAAAAATTTGAATAATCTCTAATAATATTAAAAAAAAGCCCTGCTAAAAATAGCGGGGCTTTTTTTATCAAAAATTATGTATATTTGTTGTCAATATAAAATTGTTGTTATTTATGGATATTAAATATTTTCCCGAAAAAAATACAATTGTTCTCTCCGGTTTAATAGAAGAAGGGGACAGTGAAAAAGCTCAAAAAGTATTTTCAGAAGCAAAAAATGGCTTTGAGATTCTATTATCAAGTCCCGGTGGTGCCCTGCTTGAAGCTATTGAAATAGGCAAATTAGTTGACAAGTATCAAAATTTGAAAAGACAAATGAAAAGATTGTTTCATTGATACCGCTAATGGCAAACGCTATTGCAGCCAAAACAAATATGAAACCTGAAGAAGTCCAAGCATTTATAACAAAAGAATACAGGATGAACGCAGAAGAAGCTTTAGCTTACGGGCTTATATCCAAAATCATTTAACATAACAAAGAAGCTTATTAATCATTGTACTTGCGACTAACGCAAATAAAAAATTTAATGTATATTTGTAACAAAACCAGATAATATATACATTATGTATAAATCCAAAATAACAGGTCTCGGAAAATATGTTCCGGACAACATCGTAACTAATAATGATTTAACCAAATACATGGATACAAATGATCAGTGGATCAGAGAACGTACCGGTATTGAAGAACGCCGTTGGGCTGTACCCGGTGATGGCAACACCGCCGCAACCATGGGCGTTAAAGCTGCCAAAATAGCTTTGGAACGTGCCAATTTGACCCCAAAAGACATTGACTTTATTGTTTTTGCTACACTGAGCCCTGATTATTACTTCCCCGGCTCAGGTGTTCAGGTACAAGACATGCTCGGATGTGATACAATAGGTGCATTAGACGTTCGTAACCAATGCTCCGGTTTTATATATGCACTGACCACTGCCGATCAATTTATCAAAACCGGCATGTATAAAAATATTTTAGTTATCGGTTCTGAATTACAGTCCACAGGTCTTGATCTATCAACTCGTGGTCGTGGTGTCGGTGTAATATTTGGAGATGGTGCCGGTGCAGTCGTATTATCACGCAGTGATGATGATAGTGATATTTTATCAAACCATCTGCATTCCGAAGGAAAATATGCCTCGGAATTAACCGTAAAAGTTCCCGGTGGAGAAAATCCTCCCAATAAATTAGTTGAAAATTGGGACCCTGAAGATTTAACCTATTATCCGTATATGAACGGGAACTATGTTTTTAAACACGCTGTTACCCGTTTTCCTGAAGCTATTATGGAAGGTCTAAAAGCTAACAACTTAACACCTCAAGACATAGATTTACTGATTCCTCATCAAGCTAACCTGCGTATTTCACAATTTGTTCAAAAAAGATTGCGCATGAAAGATGAACAAATAATGAATAATATTCAAAAATACGGCAATACAACCGCAGCTTCCATTCCCATTGCCATGACAGAAGCTTGGGAACAAGGTCGCATGAAACGTGGTGATATCGTTGTAACCGCCGCTTTTGGCAGTGGTTTTACTTGGGGGTCAAATATTATTAAATTTTAGTAACAAGTAGTTATTTTGAATTGAAAATTGAGAATGGAGAATTATTGATGAATTGATGAGTTGAGGAAATGAGGAGTGAGGAATTGATATTTCTTAAGATGTATAAAATGACACCCGTACTTGTTACTTGTTACTTGATACTTGATACTAATAACTTTCAACTCATATATTCTTAATTCCTAAAAAATTTTTACTATGACAAAACATTTTTCTATCCTTCTGATTTTATTGATATTCCTTTCAAGTTGTGAAGGCAACAACAAAAACAGAGAACCTCAAAAAGTGACGGAAACCAAAATTGATAAGGAAAAACAAGCACAAGAAAAAGCGCAAAAAGCAATGCAAGCCAAAATTGACCAATACGTCAAAGTCAAACTGACTACTGACACCTCAAAATTAACGGACAATGAAAAGAAAGTCATTGTGCACCTTATCAAAGCAGCGCAATACATGGATCCGGCATTTTGGGAACAAACTTACGGTGACAAACAAAGTTTGATGCAAAAAATCAAAGATTCGTTAACCAAAGTTTATGCTGATATCAACTACGGTCCTTGGGATAGATTAGATGACAACAAACCTTTTGTTGAGGGCTTTGGTGAAAAACCTGCCGGTGCTAACTTCTATCCGCATGATATGACCAAAGAAGAATTTGAAAAAGTATCTCTAAAAGACAAAACAAGCCAATATACCATTTTGAGACGGGATAAAGACGGTAAATTATACACTATACCTTACCATCAAGCCTATGAAAAATACCTGAAACCCGCCAGTGAAGAATTGCTTGAAGCTGCCAAATTTGCCGGCAATAAACAATTTAAAGAATATTTACAATTACGAGCCAAAGCCTTACTCGATGACAATTTTCAACCCAGCGACATGCAGTGGATGGATATGAAAACCAACCACCTCGATATCGTTATAGGTCCAATCGAAAATTATGAAGACCAACTCTACAATTACAAAACAGCTTACGAAGGTGTTGTACTGGTTAAGGATATGGATTGGAGTAAAAAACTGGAAAAATTCATCAAATTTTTACCCGAATTGCAAAAAAATCTACCGGTTGCTCCGGAATATAAACAAGAAAAACCCGGAACCCGCTCAGATTTAAATGCTTATGACGTTGTGTATTATGCCGGTGATGCCAATACCGGTGGTAAAACCATTGCAATCAATCTGCCCAACGATGAAGAAGTACAACTCAAAAAAGGCACCCGCCGCTTGCAATTGAAAAATGTGATGAAAGCTAAATTTGACCAAATCCTTGTTCCTATTGCAAACATGATTATCACTCCCGATCAACGTAAGCATATCAAATTTGATGCGTTCTTTGCCAATACAATGTTCCACGAAGTAGCACACGGATTGGGCATCAAGAAAACCATCAACGGTAAAGGTATGGCGCGAACTGCTCTCAAAGAACATTATTCGGCTATTGAAGAAGGAAAAGCTGATATACTTGGCTTATACATGGTGGACCAATTGCATAAAAAAGGTGAGTTAGACGGCGATATGAAAGATTATATGACCACCTTTATGGCAAGTATTTTTCGCAGTATCCGTTTCGGTGCTGCCGATGCACACGGTGTTGCCAATATGATACGCTTTAACTATTTCAAAGAACAAGGTGCTTTCACTCGTAATCCGGACGGCACTTACAAAGTCAACTATGACAAAATGTATGAAGCTATGAGGACACTGTCTGCTCTATTATTGAAATTACAAGGCGATGGCGATTACGAAGGTGTTGCCAAGCTTGTTAAAGAAAAAGGAATTATTCCGGAACAGTTGAAAAAAGACTTGCAAAAGCTCAATGATGCGCATATTCCGGTTGATATAATTTTTGACCAAGGCGTAGAAACCTTGGGGTTGGGGTTGTAATTGAAAATTGAGAACAAGATTTCTCACGTCACACAAAATGACAAAATAAAATATTCTATGAAAAGAACTTTCAACTTTCAACTAAGGTTACTGAGCCTGTCGAAGTGCAACTTTCAACTCATTTGAACAAATGAAATCAATATACCTCAAAGAACTAAAGCAATTTTTTTCATCGCCCATCGGCTATTTGTCTATGGGCTTATTCTTTGTGTTTAATGCGCTGTTTTTATGGTTTATCGAAGGCAATTACTACTTGCCTACGTACGGTTTTGCCGATTTGACGCCGTTTTTCAATCTGGCACCATGGATTTTGATTTTTGTCATTGTCGCTATCGGAATGAAAAGCTTTTC
>JALVLX010000037.1 GCA_027032855.1 Flavobacteriales bacterium
TTATTTTGTAATTCAAAATTAAACCACACCACACACTTAACCGCTTACTACCCGCCACTTGCTATTTATATAAACATTCAACATTACAAACATTACAAACATTACAAACATTACAAACATTACAAACTTTATAAACATCACAAACTTTATAAACATTACGAACATTACAAACTTTATAAACATATTTCTCTATCTCAAAAAAATGTTTTATATTTGACCAACCGTTCAGTCAAAAAATAACAACCTTATGTCACCAAGAACAAAACAAGCCAACGAAAAACTCAAACAAAAACGCCGTGAACAGATAATTTTAACGGCTTTGGAAAACTTTGCCAAGCGCGGGTATCACCGGACATCAATCAGTGATATTGCAAAAACTGCCGGTATTTCCAAAGGTTTAATGTACAATTATTTTGACAGCAAGGAAGATTTGCTGATTGCCGTGATAGAATACGTTGTGCCACAAGCAGTTGAGAAAATTTTTAGTGGCATCACCAAAAAAGCAAAAACACTTACACCCAAAGAACTTATGTCATTCGTCACTGACAGGTTCTTTGAAGTGATGCAAGAAGAAGCCGGACTTTGGAAACTATCAATGTCACTATCGATGCAAGTTGCCGATATGCCCAAAATTCATCAAGTTATCGTGCAAATGTATGATATGGTTCATCGTAAAATAGAAGAATTATTAAAGCGCAACAATGTGCCTGATGCCGCTATCAAAGCACGCTTAATTGCAGCACAACTAGACGGTATTGCCCTACATTATTTTGTTTTAGGTAAAAACTACAATTTGGAAGCGGTTAAGCAGGCGTTTATCAGCGAAATTGTTTCTTAAAATGTTTGCCTTCATCTGTCTAGAAATCATAAAAAAAGACCTGCTAGTCCCACCCCGGATCTAATATGTTTTGACAACCTATTATGACTATATAAAAAGTTGATTTTCAACAACTAATTAAATTTCAAAAAATGAAAATCTTAATCCTATACCACTCAGGTGCCGGCAATACCAAATTGGTTTCCGAAATCTTGTTAAACCGGTTAAAACAAACACATCAAGTCGAGATTAGCCACGTCAAAAAAGAGTATGAGAACACACGCTTGCAACAATTTGACCTGCTCATTTTCGGCTTTCCAACCCATCACGCCGCTCCTACTCTAACGATGACGGAATACATCAACCGGCTGAACAAATTTGACCAACCCATCAAATCCTTTATTTTTACCACTTACGGATTATATCCCGGCAACAGCTTACGGATTATGGCAAAACTGCTGCAAACCAAAAATATAAAAGTTATTGATTATGAAGAATTTAAAGCACCGGCAACTGACGGCGTTCTCTTGTTTACGGACAAATTGAAATTTATGTTTGAATTTGAAAAAAAATTGCAAGAAAAAATCAATCGTTTTGTAGCACAAATTGAAAATTTTCAAAACCTTACCCCCAAGAAACTGCCACCTTACAAATGGTATGAACCATTAAATAATTTGGTCAAACCCTTGGGAATGAAATATTACGAAAAACTCAAAAGCCAAATGCACATCGACCCCGACCTCTGTACAAACTGCAATCTCTGTGTAACAGTCTGCGACCGAAGCGCTTGGCAATCCGGCAACCCCATACCGGAATTTGTGCTTGACAACTGCGAATTTTGCTTGGAATGTGTGCATAAATGTCCTACACAAGCCATTATATTTTCAGATTTTATGAAAGATAAACCCCGTTTGAATAAACGATTTTATCATAATTTGAAAAAGACAATAATGAAATGATAAAAAAATAATTACAAGCTCCATAGGAGTGACCTGTCCTGTAATAAACTATGCGTAAGAATTTACCTTACGGTTTAACAAATTGTTGTTTTTAAACAGGACGCACTTACGGCGCTCAA
>JALVLX010000038.1 GCA_027032855.1 Flavobacteriales bacterium
TCCACTATATTGATTGATTTTCATATTCTTATGTTTTTATTATTAATGAGACAAAATTAGTGAAAAATTTGTGTCATAATAGTTGCGTCCATAGTTTTTTCTTATACCTCATTTTGATTTTTTTATTTTATCTATAATATCACCCCTACGGGGTTCAATGGCGTTTTTTACAGACGCACGATCGTGCGTCTCTACATTCAACTTTTAACTTTCAACTTATTAATGATTTCATCATCAACCAGTTCCGGTACATTGACTTTCAACAGCGGATTTTCAGCCATGGCTCGTTGTATGGTAAACATAGCGTTATCGTTGCGCGCCCAATTGCGACGGGCAATTCCATTGTTCACATCCCAGTACAGCATTTGTTTGAGTCGTCTGTCGGCATCATCTGATCCGTCCAACAACATTCCGAAACCACCGTTAATAACCTCACCCCAACCGACACCGCCTCCGTTGTGAATAGAGACCCAAGTAGCCCCGCGAAAACTGTCGCCAATTACATTTTGAATGGCCATATCGGCGGTAAACATAGAACCGTCGTAAATATTTGAAGTTTCACGGAAAGGAGAATCCGTACCCGACACATCGTGATGGTCACGACCTAAAACAACAGGAGCCGAAATTTCTCCTGTTTTAATAGCTTCATTAAATGCTTCGGCAATTTTGATACGTCCCCAAGCATCGGCATAAAGTATGCGTGCTTGACTACCCACGACTAATTTGTTTTCTTGCGCCCCGCGTATCCATTGGATATTGTCAGCCATTTGCTGTTGAATACGTTCTGGTGCTGTTTGCTTCAATGCTTCCAAAATACGAGTCGCAATTTCATCGGTTTTTGCCAAATCTTCAGGTTTGCCACTTGTACATACCCAACGGAAAGGTCCAAATCCGTAATCAAAACAGAACGGTCCCATAATATCTTCCACATAAGACGGGTAACGGAATTTGTTGCCGTCCATAATATCAGCTCCCGCCCTACTCGCCTCCAACAAAAAGGCGTTGCCATAATCAAAGAAATAAGTGCCTTTGGCAGTATGTCTATTGACAAATTCAACATGCTTGCGTAATGAAGCATAAACATATTCTTTAAATTTTTCCGGGTCTGCTGCCATCATTTGATTGGCTTCTTCAAAACTCAGGTCAACCGGATAGTAACCACCGTTAAACGGATTGTGAAGTGAGGTTTGATCACTTCCTAAATCAATTTTAATGTTTTCTTGGTCAAATTTTTCCCATACATCAACTATATTGCCAATATATCCGAAGGAAATAACTTTATGTTCTTTGAGCGCTTTTTTAACTTCTTCTGTCAGTTTATCAAGGTCGTCAATCAACACATCTACCCAACCTTGCTCATACCGTTTTTTAGCTGCTTTCGGATTAACTTCCGCTACTACAGACACTACGCCGGCAATGTTTCCGGCTTTTGGTTGTGCGCCACTCATGCCGCCTAATCCGGCTGACACAAATAATACAGGGTCGTTCGGATTCTTACCAAATCGTTCAATAATGATTCGTTTGGCATTTAAGATTGTAATAGTGGTGCCGTGAACGATGCCTTGCGGACCTATATACATATAACTGCCGGCAGTCATCTGTCCGTATTGCGTATTACCCAAAGCATTGTAACGGTCATAATCGTCAAGCGAAGAATAATTCGGAATCATCATACCGTTAGTAACGACCACACGAGGCGCATCTTTGTGTGACGGGAATAATCCCATCGGGTGGCCGCTATACATCACCAAAGTTTGCTCTTCGGTCATTTCGGACAGATACTTCATCGTGAGTAAATATTGTGCCCAGTTTTGAAACACAGCGCCATTGCCACCATAGGTTATCAATTCGTGAGGATGTTGTGCCACTTTTGGGTCCAGATTGTTTTGAATCATCAGCATAATAGCTGCAGCCTGTTTGGTTTTTGCCGGATATTCTTCTACCGGACGGGCATACATATCATAATCCGGACGAAAACGATACATATAAATGCGACCGTGTTTGTTCAATTCATCGGCAAATTCTTGAGCCAATTCGGCATGCCATTTTTTAGGAAAATACCGTAAAGCATTACGTACCGCCAAGCGTTTTTCGTCATCAGACAAAATATTGCGACGCGGCGGCGTGTGATTGATATCAGAATCGTAAGATTTTGGTGCCGGTAATTCTACCGGAATACCTTGTTTTATAGCTTCTTGAAAACTTGTCATATTCAAAATATTTTGTGCTTTAAAAATACGACTTTTTTGTTATTAGTTGAAAGTTGAAAGTGAAAAGTTGAAAGTTGTAAATACCAGAATAAGGCTTACTTTGTTCATATTTGTTTTATTTTCAGTACTTTGTCAATCTTTTTTTTTCACTATTAAACTATATTGAACGTGTAAGAGGTATTGTTTTCAAAATCCCCAGAAAGCCTTTTTCTTTTATGTTCTTATAGCTTATATGGTTTAATTGATTTTCGATTATATAGTTTATCAAGACGAAATTATCTATCCTGTCAAAGTACAACATTTAACTACTCCATATACCCGAAAAACAAATATGTTATGAAAATAGCTGCAATGATACCGGCAATATCGGCAATGATTCCTGCCGTAGCGGCATAGCGGGTTTTTTTGATACCTACCGAACCGAAATAAACTGCTAATACATAAAAAGTAGTTTCAGTACTACCTTGCAAGATTGATGTTAAATGCCCCACAAAACTATCGACACCGTGATTGACCCAACTCTCAACCATAGCCGCACGCGCACCACCACCGGTCAATGGTTTCATAAATGCAGTAGGCAAACCATCCACAAAACGAGTATCAACACCAATATGTACAAACAAAAACCTGAAAGCGTCTAATACATAATCCATTGCCCCCGAAGCCGTAAAAACACCAATAGCCGCCAACATTGCCACCAAGTATGGAATAATCGTTACAGCTACCTTAAAGCCATCTTTGGCACCTTCAATAAAAGCATCGTAGATATTGATTTTTTTATAAAATGCCACCGAAATAAAAGCAATGATAATACTAAATAAAGTAATATTGCTCAACAAATTGGTAAACACACTAATCTTTTCAGGATCTTTCAGATAATATACATAAGCCACCATACCACCTATCAAAGCCGTTGTGCCGAGTAAATAAGCCATGACCACTTTATTAAACAAATTGATTTTCTGTATAATAGCAGTATAAATTAATCCGACCAAACTGGATATAAAAGTCGCAATTAAAATAGGCAAAAACACATCGGTAGGATTAACGGAACCTTTCATTGCCCGAAGCGCTAAAATACTCACGGGAATCAAAGTTAAGCCCGAAGTATTTAATACCAAAAACATAATTTGGGCATTACTTGCCGTATCTTTTTTGGGGTTGAGTTCTTGTAAGTCTTTCATAGCTTTTAGACCTAAGGGGGTTGCCGCATTGTCAAGCCCAAGCATGTTGGCCGAAAAATTCATCATCATAGAGCCTATAGCCGGATGATCTTTGGGAACTTCGGGAAACAACCGCGTAAACAATGGACTGACCAAGCGCGCTAAAATTTTTATCATTCCGCCTTTTTCTCCAATCTTCATGATACCCATCCACAAAGCCAAAATTCCCGTCAATCCCAAGGATAATTCAAAACCGAGTTTGGAACGTTCAAAAAGTGCTTTCATCATTGTGGAAAAAATTTCTAAATCACCCAAAAAAATTAACTTTATCAAACCAACGACAAAAGCTATCAGAAAAAAGCCAACCCAAATATAATTTAAAGCCATATTAAAAAATTTACGGCTAATTTAAGCATAAATCTTTATACTTTTCTCTTAACTGTTTTTCAAACCAAAATCTTATCAACAACATTCATCAAAAAAGCCCGGTAAACTAAATGTCCTCCGGGCTTTTTTTCTAAGTTAAAACCTATGAAATGTTTGTATTTGTGTTGTTAATAAATTCAGTTTGCTTGTGTGATTTTGCTTATGTTTTTTTTGTGTTGTTTGTTTAGCTGTTCTTGTAGTTTGTTTTATTTGTTTCGAAAAATACTTATATAATTATCCAGAAATTTTAAATCCGGTTTTATAAACATTTGTAATATTGACTTTTTTATCTTTCTTGAGCAATTTTCTCAAACGACTAATATAAACATTCATACTACTGTAATTCAATTTCTCATCATTATACCATACTTTTTTCTGCAAAAGGTTTTTATCAACCAATTTGTTATTATTGGTTATCAATAGTTTTAAGAGTTTGCTTTCTTTTGGTGTTAACTTCACAGCTGTTCCATCTTTGTAACACAACTGTCTGGATTTGTAATCCAAAGTAAAATCTCCTATTTTATACAAATCGTTATCTGCATCTGATTTTTCTTGAGAAGATTGCAAATTTTTTTCAATAATTTTTTTAAGCGTATCTAAAAATTTTTGTTTAAAATCTTTATATTTTATTGTTGCAACTTCACAATTTTCTTCTTTATCGGTAATAAAAATCACCGGCAAAGTCAGATTTCTGTTTTTTATACTATTATATAAAGTAATTGCATCATTGTATGGCAAATTCTTATCAATAATAATCAAATCAAAAGCGCCTGAATTAATTTTTTCAGACGCAGTCAATCCGTTTTTTGCTACTACTACATCATTTTTTTGTTGTTGTAAAAACTGAACCAATTCACTCTGTCTGACAGAATCATGCTCCACTAATAAAACCCGTTTACCAAGCCTTAATATTTGATCTATCTTTGTTGAAAAATTCACTGTCATTTTTGTGATGTTTTATAAATTCTGCACAAACATAAAGTTAATGTAAACAATAATAAATTAAAAAAATTAAAATTATGTGAATTATAATTTATATTTTTAAAGCGCAATCGTCTGTTTTTCAGCAGATTGAATTTATGATAAAATACATTTATTAATTGCATTTTTTTTGTAAATTGCAGCTAAATATTTTACGAATATGGGATATATTTTAATTATAGCAATTGCACTTGTCGGTATGCTTGTGCAAAGCAAACTAAAAAGCAAATTTAAATATTACGGAAAAATCCGTTTAAAAAAAGGCTACACAGGAGCGGAAGTTGCACAAATGATGCTAGATGACTACGGTATTAACGATGTAAAAGTCGTATCAACACGCGGTTTTTTAACTGACCATTACCATCCGGTAAAGAAAACGGTAAACCTGAGTGAACCTGTTTACAACTCCAACAGTGTCGCTGCTGTTGCTGTTGCCGCTCATGAATGCGGACACGCCGTTCAGCACGCAAAAGGTTATTATTGGCTGAAAATGCGTTCGACATTAGTGCCTGTGGTACAATTTTCATCCTCTTTTGTGCAATGGATTTTGATTGCCGGTATTCTTTTAGTTAACCGTTTTCCTAATTTACTTCTTATCGGTATTATTTTATTCGCTTCTACGGTAGTCTTTAGTTTCATTACCTTACCTGTAGAATATGATGCCAGTAACAGAGCCAAAAAATGGCTGATAGAAAAAGGAATTGTCGATGCAGAAGAAAGTCGAGGCGTAGCCGATGCACTCAAGTGGGCTGCTCGTACTTATGTAGTAGCCGCATTGAGTTCTCTGGCAACCTTGATTTATTATTTGCAAATTTATAACAGCAGACGTTAATCTTTCAAACCTCAATTGCTTATGTAATTGAGGTTTGTTTTTGCTGCTTAATACTTTTACTAAAGTTTCGCACCTAATAAAATAAGGGTATTTGGTATAAAAAAAATAAAAAAATGTAGCATAATGTTCAGGTTATTTACCTGATTTTCAGTATCTTTATAGTG
>JALVLX010000039.1 GCA_027032855.1 Flavobacteriales bacterium
TCGTTAAAATTCAAGCTGTCAATGACATAGCGGTCACCGTTAAAACTCGTAGCAGAGACGTTTTCCATTCCGCCATACAAAAAATCCCTGCAGGGAATTTGCTTGTAATTCAACCAAGGATATGCCACCCCGATTTCTTGTTCTACGGCATCAAAAATCTCTTTTGATTTGTAGTAAGTTTTATCATTTTTCAGCATGTCGGTGTATTGGTAATTGTAAACCGGAAATTTACTTGCCGTTATAAAACTCTGTTCGGTGTATTTGCCGGCGCCTATAAAGATTAGATAAGCAGGCGCAGGTTGCGGTTGCACATATACCGTAGTGGCTGTTGCGTCCTTATTTTCTTTTTTCGATACAAACAAGCCGTTGGATATAACCCGGTAATCTTTAGGAAAATTGACAGATATTTTCCAAGTAAACTTATCGTTTCGGTTGGAATCTGTCGGTAGCCAATGACTATTATCTTTTCCTTGACCTTGTGTCCATACTTGTTTTCTGCCTCCTTTGTCCCAACCGGTAAAATACATAGCCATCTTTGGTTTTACGCGGTACCAAATACGTATTTTGTAAACCTTATTTTTCTTAAATTTCTTGTTGATAATCAACAACTTATTTGTTTGGGTGAAGCCTGTTTTGAAACAGCCGGTTTTGACTTTCAGGCTCTGAATACCTTGCGAATCAAAAACAATACTATCAGCATTTTTGCGTAAGACAATCTCATAGTTTACAATACCGGACACTTCTTTTTGGTAGGGGTTTATTTTGATATCAGCATCTAAATGAAGTATGTTGTATTGCTTTACAGATTGTGCATTTAACAAAAAACTATTAAATACAAACAAAATAAATGCAAAAGCTAAGATAAAATAGTTGAATTTATGCCTCATTATTTTTGTGTTGTATAGTTGAAACTTGCTTGAATTAATAGCTCTTATTCTGTTATAAAATTGATAATCTGATTTATCACCTCTCTGTTTTTTAATATTCTACCGTGTCCTAAGCCGTTGGTTTTTAACAGCTTGCCATTTTGTAAACTTTGGTAGTTATTAATGGCATCACCTACGGGCACTTCGTTATCATCTTCGTCATGTACGATTAACACAGGTTCTTTGATTTTTTTGCAGTGGGTACTGCCGTGAAAATCAAAAATAGATTTGCCGGTAATTTTTTCAAATACGGCAATCAATTTATCAGCAACAATCTTTTTGAGTTCCAATTTGTTAACAAAACCATGGAAAATATTGAAAATGGAATCCGGCGCACCGATGATTACCAGTTTGTTAAACAACGCATGCATGCCTTGAACATTGAGTAAAGAAATGCCACCCATAGAATGTCCGATAGCAACATCTATCGGTCCGTAGGTTTCAGATGTTTTTTCAATAGCTTTGATAAATTCAGGCATCATGGTTTTGCTTCCGGTCGATTTACCGTGAGCCGGACCGTCAATACTGATGACTTTATAACCATGATTTAACAGTTTCTCAATAATTTGATACATTTGCGTAGCACGTCCCGACCAACCATGAACAACCAAAGCTCTTTTATCCCCGTCGCCCCATTGATAAACAGCTATAGATTTACCAATTTCAGGAACTGCTATGTATGAAATATCTGCTTTTTCACCCCAAACTTTTTCTTTTTCAGGTGTTTTGTGTTTGATAGGCTTTTGAAACAGAAATCGTACATATTTGGTAGCCAAAGTAGGAGAGAGTGCTTGCAAAAATTTTCCGGTGTTGATAATAAATCGCGGAATTTTTACATTACTCTGTTTATTTTTAACTTTATTGCTCATTGCGTAAAATTATCCCGCTAATTTACAAAATAAATGTGACCTGCATAATGTTCTGTAATATTTATAACACTTGGCCTGTGGTAGAGGTAAACATCACC
>JALVLX010000040.1 GCA_027032855.1 Flavobacteriales bacterium
GAACAGGAAAAACCACTTTATCTGCCGATCCTAAGCGTAAATTACTTGGTGATGACGAACACGGTTGGAGCAATAAAGGTATTGCCAACTTTGAAAACGGCTGTTATGCCAAAATGATTGACATTACTGCCGAAAGCGAGCCGGATATCTATGATGCCGTCATGCACAAAGACAAATATACCAAACACGGCTCAATCGTTGAAAATGCCATGATTTATCCCAATGGCAAATTTGATTATTTTGATACGCGTTTGACACCCAATTCGCGTTCATCATATCCGTTAAAATATTTGAAAAACATCAAAAAATCATCTACATCGGGACATCCAAGCACAATTTTGTTCTTAACAGCTGATGCTTACGGTGTATTGCCTCCCATTTCAAAATTAGACCCCAATCAAGCCATGTTGTGGTTTTTGATGGGTTACACCTCAAAATTGGCAGGTACCGAAACCGGTGTAACCGAACCACAAGCCACTTTTTCACGCTTTTTCGGTCAACCCTTTATGCCACTCAACCCCGATATTTATGCCGATATGCTCGGTAAAAAGATGAAAAAATACAAAACAGACGTATATTTGATCAATACCGGTTGGACCGGCGGGCCTTACGGTGTGGGTAAACGTATGAAATTGGCTTATACCCGTAAGATGGTTGATGCCGCTTTGGAAGGAAAGCTCAAAAACGTTGAATATGAATACGATAAGTTGTTCCATGTCAACATTCCGAAAGAAGTTCCGGGTGTGCCGTCTAGTATTTTATTCCCTAAAAATACTTGGGACGACCCTAAAGCTTATGATAAAACTGCCAAAAAATTAGCCAAAGAATTTGCTAAGGCTTTTGATAAAAATTATGGCGATAAAAATATCAATCCGGAGGTTGTAAAAGAATGTCCGGGGAAATAAGCTTTAAGTGAAAAGTTGAAGGTTGTACTTCGACAGGCTCAGTAACCTGAGTTAAAAGTTCGACATAAAAAATGGGGTGCCTATCTGTACCCCATTTTTATTGTCTTGCTCTATAGGTTTTTCCTATCCTCCGTGGTAAATCCAACGATCCGGCATTTAGGAAGAATATGATTACCTCTACAAATAAAACTTCATTTTTTCAAATGCTGTACCAACAACCACCAAATCAGCACCGGCAGCCCAAGCTTTGAGCATCTGCGCTTTGGTTTTGATGCCTCCTCCTACAATCAAAGGTAAGTGGCTATGTTTTGAGATTGTGGCAATCATTTTGAGCGGAACGGGTTTTTTAGCACCACTACCGGCTTCCAGATAGAGCATTTTTAAGCCTAGCATTTCTCCGGCGAGTGCTGTAGCTAAAGCAATATCCGTTTTTTTACGCGGAATAGGTTTGGTATTACTGACATATTCGACTGATGTACTATGACCGTTTTCTATCAACATGTAACCGGTCGGGATAATTTCCAAACCGGAACGGTACAAAACAGGTGCTGCTTCCACATGCTTGCCTATCAAATAATCGGCGTTGCGACCGGAAATTAAACTTAACAACAACAACGCATCGGCATCAGGGGTGATTTGCGCAGGACCGCCCGGAAAAAGCATTACGGGCAATTCGCAGTGTTTTTTGAGTTTTTTGACCAGCTTGCTTAATCGTTGCTCGCTGATAAAACTGCCACCTACCAAAATAAAATCAGGTTTGGCTTCACGAATACGTTTTAATAATTCTTTAAATCGTTGTAAATCAACTTTGTCCGGGTCTAGCAAGACTGCCCACATTTTGCGTTGATTTTGTTTTTGTTTTTTGAGGTATTTATAAATTTTCATGTGTTGATGATATGGTTAACTGATTATTTGATGATATGGTTTTTTGGTTATTTGATGTTGAATGTCGGAAGTCCGATGTTCGGTGTTAAATCTAATTTCTAATTTCTAAAATCTAATTTTAATTTTTGGTTAATCGGTTATTTGATGATATGATGATGATGGTTAATTGGTTATTCGATTTTGTCTGTCATTTCGAACGCAGTGAGAAATCTTAATTCTCAATTATCCATTCTCAATTAACCATTATATCATAATGGCTTCATACCAATCCGTTCCGAGTGAAAAATATTTTTCAGAAACCGGTTTAAAGCCGGCATTTTTTAGAATCCAATCTTGCCGGCGGGTCAAATTGCAACCGTCAGCTAATGGTTGCCACAACGGATTGATTATTGTCTGTACCTTGCCATAAAATTTTCCGGTTGAATGAATATGTTCCAAAACTAATAATTTTCCGCCGGGTTTTAGCACTTCACGATATATCCTTGCTGCTTGTTGCGTATCGGGAATGGTGCAAAGCACCAACATAGAGGTAACAAAATCAAATTTTTCAGGTAAATCCGGATGATTATTGACCGATTCAATACCTATATTAAATACATGAACATTCGGATAGTCTGCCGCCACTTTTAACGCCCGCTTGTACATAGGTAAAGAAGGCTCAATGGCAAAAACTTCCACATCTTTGGGATACAAAGGAAAATTGACACCTGTGCCGGCTCCTACTTCCAAAACTCTTCCCGAGGTTTTTTGCAACAATTCACTGCGATGCCCCGTCAAAACTTTTTCTAACGACCGCATAAACGGGTCGTAAAACGCCGCCATTAGTTTTTGGTAGTGTTTTCTGAGAAATCCGGGGGTATGTGTGGTGTTTTTGGGCATTAAATTGGAATAAACGGCAAATAGATAAAAACCTATTTTGTTTGCCTAATGATACAAAATTAGTAAATTATCTACGATTTTTTTGATTAATATTTGTCATTATTATCTATTTATTTCGCACCTTTGGTGCTATCTTATCTATGATTACGTGCCGGACAATAGTGCCAAAGGCGAGTCATATTTAATCCCAAACATATTTTTCATTATAATCAATTTTATATTTTTTTAAATATGCCTCGTACTCATCTTTGAATGTTTTATTTCGATGATGTTCTTCTTGATTTTTAATGTAATTTTTAACTATTTCAACTTGTGTCGGATTTGCCGAAAAGGAACCATATCCTTTTTGCCAATAAAAATTTTGATATTGTTTACCTTTTGTTTTTATCCATTTTGATGAATGTGATTTTATCTGTTCTACTAGCTTCATTAGCGCAATTTTTTGTGCTAAATATTATGTGAATATAATTGCGAACTAATGATTGAGGCATAATTCTAATTTATTCTGTTAATAATTTTATTTCGCATAATAATCATAGGGCGATGCCCTATGTTCATTTATGGCGCACCTTTGGTGCTTGGTTGTCAATGTTATTTGTCATTTTTATCATCATAGGGGTATCACCCTATGCTCATTTATGGCGCACCTTTGGTGCTATTTTGATTATTATGAGACTATATTTGTCGTTGATTTTCAATATGTACATCTAAAATTTTCAAAATCAATATTTGCTAATTCTTTCTTTAAATTCCTCGATAACCTCTTTCATGATTTTTTCGATATTGGCTTTATCTGTATTGTATTTGGGATATGCCGGTTGCTTTTCGGGAAAGAGTTCCATAAACAATGTTTGTGACGGGAATGCAAATTCTACCCCCATAGTGTTGGCTAGTTTTAAAATACCAAGTAACAAGACATGGCGTCCGTGCAATTCTTCGGCATAATCATTGGTCATAAAATACACATTGAGTAAAATATTGAGGGATGAATCACCATAATCGACAAATTCAACATTATATGGCACCGAATTGTAGGGGGTGTAATTGGAATAATTACGGGTAATGGGGTGTAATTCTATAATTTTTTTGATGCCTTCTACAAATTCTTCTATCAATTCCGGTGGTGTATCGTAGCGGATACCGAGAGTTGTCTGGTAACGGCGGTAGATACGCTTGCCCATATTGTTTACGGAAGCTTCGGAAAGTTTGCTGTTTGGTATTGTAAAGATAGATGTATCCGCAGCTCTAATGATAGACGAACGGAACCCTACTTCCTCTACACTACCTTCAATGCCGTCCACAACCACCCAATCGCCAATTTTAAATGGTTTGTCCACAAAAATCATTAAGGTGCCTATCAGATTTTTAACCGTATCTTGCGCAGCTAAGCCAATGGCTAAACCTCCAATAGAAGCACCGGCAATAATAGCTTTGGGATCGGCGCCCATAATGATTAGAATTTTAAATAAGCCTATTAGTATGACAATACCTTTTAGGGAATTTTTCAAAATGGGAAGCAGTTGGTCATCTAACAGATTTTCTGATTTTGATGCTTTGTGGGAATAAATCGCCATAATAACATCAACCAACTTGAGAAATACAAATATCCAAAAGACTATTTTGGCAAAATTCAAAGCTGAAACAAAAAAGCTACTGACATCTTGCCCCAAAAGCAAATACGGTATCATCAACTCCAACACATAGATGCCAAAAATATATGAGAGGGGATGTGAGAATTGTCGCAAACGGTTGTCGAGATTTTCTATTGGGATTTTAGTCACACGTTGTTTGATAAAATACAGTATCCAAAATAAGATTTTCTTAAATAATAGATGTAAAAAGTAAGTCAACAACAAGGCTAAAAATAAGCCAATCCACTGCCAAGTTTCTAATCCGAAAAAACGTTCTTTTAAATAACTTGGCACATACTGCGCAATGATTTCAGCTCCCAAAGGATAAATATGGTTATACAAATAGTCTATTTTGGCTACAGAACTTTTTGAATAATACCAATTATTACCATATTTTTCTAAATAAATTTCCGGCAAACGGTATGGGAAAGGTTTGTAAGCATGTTTGGGAATAGGAAAATTGATAGAATCCGTATAATCGGAATCGTTGGGGATGTCGTTATAATGAATTTTCAGCCCTTTTCCTTCAAAAATATATTTGAGCCGGATTGCTTTTCTCCTGGCTTCTTCCAAAGGTAATCCATAAATAGTTTTAGCAGCTGATTCAGGGTGGTAAGCGTTTGGTTTTAAGTTGCTTATATGCGTTAATACCGTACTTCGGGGTGTGCTCAAATCAACGATTTGTCCCGTTGCTAAATGAAACCACAGAAATAATAGTAAAAGGCTGAAATATTTATTTAAATTGTTCATGTTAATTGGTTATTTGGTGAATTGATTATTTGATAGAAACGCTTTACGTCATTCTCAATTATCCATTTTCAATTCTTAATTCAGACGTACGACTGTGTGTCTCTTGTTGTTAATATCCTTCTTGTGCTTCACCGCCATCTGCAATCGCTTTGGCTGATGAGGTGCCGATACGTTGTACACCAAGTTCGACCATTTTGACTGCTTCATCGTAATTGCGGACTCCACCGGCTGCTTTTACAGGCAATTCCCCGGCATTTTTCAGCATTATTTTGATACTTTCAGGTGTGGCGCCGTTGGGTTTGTCGTCTTCGGTTTGATAAAAGCCGGTTGATGATTTGACAAATACCAGCGAAGCTTTATCCATACCGATGGTTTGTACGACCACATCACGAATTAAAGCCGTCAGTTCCGCAATTTGTTCATCTGTTAATGCCGCTACTTCTATAATCCACTTGGCGACTTTGCCATTGTGTATAGCCAGCAAACTTCCTTCAAAAACTTCTTTTTTGACATAGTCTTTTTCGCCACGCTTAAATGCTTCATAATTAACAACATAGTCCAGTTCGTCAGCCCCGTCATTAATAGCTTTTTGGGCTTCGGCTAATTTTAATTTATAGTTTAAAGTTCCTTCCGGAAACCCGATAACCGTTCCAACTTTCACATCGGCACCGGCTTGGTCAATCATTTGTCGTGCCATTTCAACAAAATCAGGGCGAATCATCACCAAGTAAAAGCCGTTGTCTATGGCTTCTAGTATGATTTGCTTGACTTTTTCTTCGGTTTCCGCTTCACTCAATCCTGATTGGGACGGGGTTTTTAAATAGGTACTGTCTAAATATTTTTTGATGTCCATTACTTTATTTTTGATTAAGGGTTTTTATTTTTTGATTAGGATTGCAAATTTAATGAATAATTGGTTATCTGAGGAATTGAGGAATTATTTCAGTTTCATATAATGATTTGAGTTTTCAAGCTTGTTTCTACTTTTAACTAAAATTCTGCTTTAAAATTGAGGAATGAGGATTAAATTTTCAATTTTATAGTCACCGAGTAATCACGATTAACATAGGGGTTGTGCTGAAATAAGGAATTGAGGAAGCCGGATATTGAGAAATTCTTCATAAAAAAACCGGATAATTTATAAAACTATCCGGCTTTAAAAAAAATATTATAAAAATTTTATTCTTCTACTTTAAAGATTATCGGCAATGTGTAAGTTACTTTTACCGGTCTGTTACGTTGTTGTCCCGGTTTCATCTTTGGTAATTTTGCAATAACTCTCTTAGCTTCTTTAACTAAATCTTTGTATTTAGAGCGTGCTCTAATATTTGTTACTTTTCCTGTTTTGTCTATAGTAAACTGAGTTAGAATTTTGACTCTTTCACCGGATAATCCTAAGTCAGATGCAATATCAGTATTAAAGTTACGACTCACAAACTTTTGTATTTTTTTACTCATACAATCTTTAAGCGCTTTACCTGATTTTCCTTCACAACCGGGGTAAATAGGTGGATTTTGAATAAATTGGAAAGCAACTTCTACATCCGTTTCTTCAACTTCTTCCGTTTCTATTTCTTCCACTTCTTGAATTTCTTCTTCGTCGTCAGTTTCGGTAGAAGCCACAATATCTTCTTTTACATCTTTTTCATCTTCAACCACTTCAATTTCTTCCGGTGGCGCTACTTGTTGGGGTGGCGGTGGCAATTTGATATCTTCTACGTTTACTTCCAACGTTTCATCTTCATCTTCGCCTTGCAAATTAAGCTTATCAATGTCTATTTTACTTTCATAAACTTTGAGTTCAATCAATCGCCACGAAGTAAATAAAACGACTACCAAACCTATTAAAAGGAAAGTTGTACTAAAATTATTCAAGTCTGCTCTCGGTGATTTTTTTGGTTCCATATAAAATATTTTTTACTTTTAATGTTGATTATCAGCTTGTTGTGGTTTATTTGATGAAATAAGTAAACAACAATGAATAAAAATGTTTTTTCTAAAATTTACTTTTGCTAATATATAAAATATTTTTTAACGTCCAATAAGTTTATTTTTTTTTGATGATTTGATGATTTGTTCTGCTTCGTTGAATATTTTGCTTTTTACTTCATGCCAAAATACTTCATCCAATTTGAGGAAATAATGGATGTTTTATCTGTTTCAATGAATACTTTGTGTTGATGGTTACGCAACACTTCTAACTTCTAATTTCTAATTTCTAATTTGAAGATAAGTTATGAACAGTTTATGGAATGTTCAAATACTTATGGGTTTGCAAGGATATAAGCCATTGCGGATGTTTTTCGACATAGTCAATTATTAAAGGTGTCATTTTGTCGCGTTGTGACCATTCGGGTTGTAAATATAATTTACATCCGGTATTTTGAACAAAACCGGCTTGCTTTTCGGCAAAATCAAAATCGGTTTTGTTTTGAACAATTACTTTTAGTTCATTGGCTTTTTGATAAAATGCTGGAATTGGCAACTCATTTTTCTTAGGAGATAAACAAATCCAATCAAAATTTCCGGAAACTTTCCCGGTCCCTGAGGTTTCCAAGTGAATTTGCTTTTTTAATTCTTTGAGTTTGCCGGTCAAGTAATCCAAATTGTACAAGGTTGGTTCACCACCGGTAATAATGACGGTTTCAATATGATCGGGGATATGTTCCAATATGGTATCAACCTCAGTCAGTGGGTGGCGTTCCGGATCCCAACTTTCCTTAACATCACACCAATGACACCCGACATCACATCCGCCAATACGGATAAAATACGATGCCAAACCGGTATGATAACCTTCTCCCTGAATGGATAGAAAGTGCTCCATAACCGGTAAGTGCCGTCCGTCATCTTCAAATAAATTCTTTGTCATCGTTACACAAAATTGCCTGCAAAATTACACAATTTTTATGACGTGGTCATTGTATTAAACAAAAGTCGGGAAAGCTCTCAACGATATTAGAATGTAAGATTTTTTAGTAAAGTATTTTTTTTGAAGTGTATAACATTTTTGGGTTGCAAAAACAAAAGAATTAGATTAAATTTGAAACATAAATATACAACATTACATTAATTCTTGTAAAGGAAACTGCTTTTAACACTATGAAAATACTACACACCGCCGACTGGCACCTTGGACACCGCCTGCATGAAAAAGCACAAACAGAAGAACAACAACTGTTCTTAAACTGGCTTAAAGAATATATTAACGAGCACAAAATCAACGTGTTGTTGATTTCCGGAGACATTTTTGATACCGGTTCGCCTTCCAATCAAAGTCTCCGGATGTATTACAACTTTTTGACCGATCTCAAGCAAACATCTTGTCAATCGGTAATCATAACAGGGGGTAACCACGACAGCCCGGGCACTTTGAATGCGCCCAAACAGTTGCTTGATGCTTTATCGATAAAAGTGGTAGGGAAAGCTACGGAAAATATTGAAGATGAAGTCTTTGAATTAGATATTAACGGAGAAAAACTGATTGTTGCGGCAGTACCTTACCTGCGCGATCAGGATATCCGTAGAGCCATTGCCGGCGAATCCTTTGACGAACTGACAGACCGGTACAAAAAAGCCCTTATCAACCATTACGAAACAGTTGCCGGCTATTGCAAACAAATCAACACCGGTGATGTCCCGGTTATCGCAATGGGACACCTGTTTGCTGTAGGCGGTAAGTTGTCAGACAGTGAACAAAATATTTATGTTGGGACCTTAGGACACATTGGCGCCGGAGATTTTCCGGACACATTTGATTATATTGCACTGGGACACTTGCACCGTCCGCAAACTGTTGGTGGCAATGACAGAATACGTTATTCCGGTTCGCCGTATATTTTGAGTTTCAGCGAAATTAATTACCCCAAACAAATGGTTGAAATCACGATTGATGACAACGCCATAAAATCCATTAAAAACGTTGATATTCCACGATTTAGAGAAGTTTACAGGTTAACCGGTACCAAGAAAGAAGTATTGGCGCAATACCCGTCTGTTATTTCCAACAAATACGGTTTAACACCTTGGGTAGAGATTGTTTTAGACGAAAATGAAACCGTCAATACCGATGATTTGAAAGCGCAAGCAGAATTGCACCAATTTGAAATTTTAAAAATCACTTTAAAAAACTTTGACCGGTGCCTGACCGGTATTGAAGAGCACTTAAAACAATCAGAATCTATCAAGGAGTTGGACCCCACTGAAGTTTTCCGGCTCAAATGTAAGGAACAAGACATCAATTTGGACGAACGCCCCGAAATTTTAGATGCGTTTACCGAAATTTTACATCAAGTCAAAAGCCAATAAGTTATGAGAATATTAAAAATTGAATTACAAAATATCAATTCGCTGAAAGCGGATAAGCCCGTTGTTGTTGATTTTGAAAGCGAAGCATTTAAAGATATAGGTTTGTTTGCTATTACCGGCTCAACGGGTTCGGGCAAAACCACCATTTTAGATGCCATTACCATTGCATTGTATCAAAATGTGCCGCGATTCCAAAAAACAAAAGGTAGCTTGACAGACGTGGTGAGTTTTGGTGCCAAAGATGCATTTTGTCGTGTTACTTTTGAAAACAACCAAAAGAAACATGAAGCGTTTTGGGCTATAAAAATGACAAGCAAAACCGGGAAAAAACTCAAAAATCCGCAAGAAACGGTTTATTTAAAGGATTTAACCGGCAACCAAATACTTGCATCCCAAAAACGAAAAGTATTAGATGCCGTTGAAGAAGTAACCCAACTCAATTACGAACAGTTTCTGCGTTCGGTGATGTTGGCACAGGGTGAATTTGCAGCTTTCTTGTCTGCCAAAGCTTCCGATAAAGGCAAGTTATTGGAGCAAATTACCGGTGAAGAAATTTACAAACGGATTGGTGAACAGATTTTTGCACGTTTGAGGCAAGAAGAAGAAAGCTTAAATGATTTGAAAAAATCAATCAACGACAAAGATATCTTATCAGACGAAGAAAAATTGCATTTGCAAAAACAAGAACAAGAGATTAAGCTTGAAACAGAAGCTTTAGAGAAACAGTTGGACAAGGTCAGAAAAATTGACAAATGGTACAAAGATTATCACCAATACACTGAAAAGCAGGAGCAGTTATCAAAAAAAGAAGCCGAGTTTAATGCCTTTGTAGAAGCGCATCAAAAAGATATGACATTGTTGGCTGTCAACGAATCCGCTGAACCATTCAAACCGTTGATTGACAATATTTTAAGAAAGGAAAAAGCCGTCGAAGAAAAAATGTCCGGGGTTCAAAAATACAAGGCGGAATTAGAAACTTTGGAACCGGAAATCAAAAAGTTGGTCCAAAAAGAAACGGCTCTGACAGAGCAAGAGGCGCAAGCTAAAAAAGACATTTCCGAATGGGAGCCGAAATTTTTCGAATTAACACGGCTGGAGGAAAACATGAAAAACCGTCTTGATGAACTTGAAAAAATCAAGAAGGATTTGCATGAAAACGAAACAAAGACAGGGACGTTGCTGGCAGAACGGAAACAATTAAATACAAAATCAGATAATCTGAAAAAAGAGTTGGGCAGAATGAAAACAGAAGTAGAAGCGCAAAAATATTTAGAAACCATAGAAGAACAACTGACAAACTGGACAGCCCGGTTGACAAACTTAAAAAGTCAAACTTTACAACTTCGAGAAATGCAACAGCTCGTAGCGCAAAGGCAAGAGGAAATAGAGAACAGCCGTAAAATACTTGCAGAAAAGGAAAGCGAACTGGCGACACAAAAGTCCGGCTTGCAAGATTTGGAAACCAACTTGCAACAAATAGAAAAAGAATTGGCAAAGCTTGACTTGACGCAATTGTTAGCACAAAAAGAGCAACAACAAACAAGCGTTGATAATTGGAAAAAGTTTTCGGAGCTCTCAGATGATTACGCGACAATCATGTTGAAAATCAACAAGATTAAAGAAGACATCAAAAACAACACCAAGGATGTCAGCAATAAAGAAAGCCGGTTGAAAAATATGTTGAAAGAGATAGAAAACCAAACAGAGTTAGTGGCAGATGCGCAACAAATATATGATTTGCAAAAAAGCATCAAAAACTTTGAAGAAGAGCGCAAGCATTTGATTGCCGGCGAAGCCTGTCCGCTTTGCGGGTCTACCCATCACCCTTTTGCAGACCACGATGCGCCTACTGAAATTACGGAAGCGAAAGCAAAACTGAAAGCGCGTCAAAAAACATTGGAAAAGTCGATAGAAACAAAAAACCGGCTCAATACGGATATTCAAATTTTACGAAGTAACTTGGAATATGCCGGCAAACAACTAAGCGAATTCCAATCAGAAGTACAGCAAATTTTATCTGAAGCTCAAGACTTAAAACTCAATGCCTCTATCGAGCAAAAGGAACATATCGATATTCAATACAAGCAAGCACTTGTGAAATTGAAAGACGTTGATGCTCAAATAAATAAAGCCCAAAAGTTGCAAACGAAAAAAGATAAAATAATCAAAACCTTGCGTGACGCAAAAGACCGGTTACATCAACTCGAAAAATTCGTAAGTGGTCATAAGGAAAAACAAAAGCTCTTCCAAGATGAAATAGGGGATAAACAAAAATTAATAGACGAACTGAAGCAAAAAATTAAGAAAACTGAACAGGATTTGACCCCGCAATTAAACCGCTTTGGATACAGCTTGCCAAGCATGGAAACTGCAGAAACTTTTATAGGAAAAATAAAAGCTTCTATCAAAGAATATAGTAGAAAAAAAGAAACTTTAAAAGATTTAGAAAATGAAATCAGTAAAAATACAATCGCTATTGAGAATCTCGATAAAGACATTGAAGCACTAAAGCGGGAACATCAAAAACTGATTGAGGAACAACAAGACACCGAACGGCAAATCCAAAGATTACGCGACAAACGGATTGCTGTTTTACCTGCTGATATCAGTGTGGCACAAAAAAAATCCGAATTAACGGCAAATTTCGATGCTATAGAGAAGAAACAGCAGGCGACCAAAAAATTGTTAGAAGAAAAAGTCGCATTGAAACGCAAAAAAGAAACCCTGTTGCAGCAACTTGAAAAAGACGTCAAAGTACTCAATAACGAAATAACCAAAGACCGAAAAGCCCTTTCCGGGCAATTAACGGATAGTCTGTTTGACAACATGCAAGCCGTCCGGCAAGCCCTGCTTGCACCGGAAACCAAACAGCAATATCTCAAAATCAAGAAAAAAATTGATGAGGGCAAAATCAAAATGGGAACACGCAAAGATGAATTGCAAAAGGTAATAAATCAACATCTTGAGAAAAAAAGTTTTGAAATAGACGAAGTTGAAAATCTGGAAAAACTCGATGCGTTAGAAACACAACACGAAGAACTGTTTAGCGAAAAAGGTAAAATAGAAGAAAAATACAGAAAGGACGCTGAAATACGGGGGCGCAATCAAGAAATTACCAAACAAATTGACGCCCAAAAAAAAGTTGTTGACCTTTGGCAAGAGCTTTATAAAATCATCGGTGGGTCACAACATGCCTTTAATGTTTATGTGCAGCGTTTGACATTGCAACAACTTTTGCACTTGGCCAATATTCATTTGTATCGTTTAAACAAAAGATATTCATTAAAATTACCCGAAACCTACAAAGCCAAAGAAGAATTAAATTTCTTCCTTATCGACCATTACCAAACCGGACAAAAACGTTTGGTGGAAACTGCAAGTGGGGGCGAAAAGTTTATCATCAGTTTGGCGCTGGCACTTGGCTTATCCGATTTAGCCAGCAAAAACGTCCGTATCGATTCTTTGTTTATTGACGAAGGTTTCGGCACACTGGACAGCGATACATTGGAAACCGTTATATCAACCCTTGAAACTTTGCAATCACAAGGTAAGATGATTGGTATTATTTCGCATGTTGAGGCGCTCAAAGAACGTATTCCGCGACAAATCAAAGTTGTTAAAAAGAGTAATGGTGTCAGTACGGTAGAGATTGTTTAATTCATCAAATTAGAAATTAGATTTTAGAAATTAGAAGTGTTAATGACATTTCATTGCGACTGATCCGGACAAAAAACAATGTAACATAAATTGCAAATCGTCGAAAACAAGCTGTTATTATTAAAATAAAGTATGGTTTAATCTAAAATTATGTTTAAAATGAAAAAAAACATCATTTAACATGTTTTTATAACGGAATGCTTTTAAATTTGCACTTTCAAAACAGAGACATTTTTGTTCAAATTAATCAAAATGAAAGAAAAAAGATTAAGAAAAGCGGCGCTCAAATATCATATGGAGCCGCGACCGGGGAAAATAGAAGTTGTTCCCACCAAAAAACATAGTACACAACGTGATTTATCCTTGGCTTATTCGCCGGGGGTTGCCATTCCTTGTATGGAAATTCACGACAATCCTGAAGATGTTTACAAATATACCAACAAAGGCAATTTGGTGGCTGTTATTTCCAACGGAACAGCCGTTTTAGGTCTTGGAAATATCGGTGCGGGAGCCGGCAAGCCGGTGATGGAAGGTAAAGGTTTGTTGTTTAAAATTTTTGCCGATATCGATGTGTTTGATATTGAAGTAGATACCGAAAATGTTGATGAATTTATTGAAACCGTAAAAAAAATCGCGCCAACATTTGGTGGTATTAACCTTGAAGACATTAAAGCACCGGAAGCTTTTGAAATAGAAAGACGTTTAAAAGAAGAGTTAGACATACCGGTAATGCACGATGACCAACATGGTACGGCTATCATTTCGTCTGCGGCATTGCTCAATGCGGTGGAGTTAGCCGGTAAAAAAATGTCCGACATTAAGGTGGTGGTCAATGGAGCCGGTGCGGCTGCGGTGTCTTGTACAAAATTGTATCAGGCGTTGGGTGTGAAGAAAGAAAACACGGTTATGCTCGACAGTAAAGGCGTTATCAGAAAAGATAGGGACAATTTGAGCGAACAAAAAGCACTTTTTGCCACAGACCGTGATATCCATACACTTGAAGATGCCATGAAAGATGCCGATGTTTTTGTCGGTTTGTCGGTAGGAAATCTTTTGAATGAAGCGCATTTAAAATCCATGGCAGATAATCCGATTGTGTTTGCACTTGCTAACCCGACACCGGAAATTGATTATAAATTGGCAATGAGTATCCGTAAAGATATCATCATGGCTACCGGCCGTTCCGATTATCCCAATCAAGTTAACAATGTCCTTGGTTTCCCTTTTATTTTCAGAGGAGCACTTGATGTCAGAGCAACGGCTATCAATGAAGAAATGAAATTGGCTGCGGTTTATGCATTGGCAAATTTGGCTAAGGAAACAGTACCTGAACAAGTCAATGCCGCTTATCAAGAAAAACACCTGACTTTTGGTAAAGATTATATCATTCCCAAGCCTTTTGACCCGCGTTTGATTTATAAAATTCCGCCGGCAATCGCCCGTGCGGCTATGGAAAGTGGTGTGGCACGTCAGCCTATTGAGGATTTTAAAAAATATGAAGAGGAATTGATAGAACGCTTAGGTGTAGAGACCAAACAAATCAGAATGATTACCAATTTAGCCAAAAAAGACCCTAAACGTGTGGTTTATCCCGAAGCGGATTTGCCGGAAGTATTAAAAGCCGCTTATATCGCATATGAAGAAGGTATTGCTTTACCTATTTTACTTGGTAACAAAGAAGCTATTGAAGAGCTGAAAAAAGAATTGGATTACACGGAAGAATTGCCGGTTATTGATGTTATTGCACCCGAATCACATAAAAAACTGGAAGAATTTGCTGAAATTTTTTGGAAAAAACACCAGCGTAAAGGTATTACGATAATAGAAGCGCGAAAATTGATGCGAAACCGTAATTATTTTGGTGCTATGATGGTTGAAACCGGAGAAGCCGATGCAATTGTTACCGGTTATTCACGTAGTTTTAAAACCGTGTTTAAACCGATGATTCAAGTGATTGGTAAACGTCCGGGAGTTGACAAAGTTTTTGCCACAACTTTGTTGATTACCAAAAAAGGACCTTTGTTTTTCACCGATTCATCTATAGTTGTCAATCCGGATACCAATGATATCGTCAATATGACCTCTATGATGACCGAAGTGGTTAAGATGTTTAGAATCAGACCGAATATTGCATTGTTGTCATTTTCTAATTTCGGTTCGTCTAAAGACCCTGAAGCACAAAAAATGAAGATAGCAGTTAAAATTCTTAAAGAAAAATATCCGGACTTGAATATTGACGGCGAAATGCAAGCGGATTATGCATTGAATAAAATACTCTTGAAAGAAGATTTTCCGTTTTCTGATTTAGTTAACAAAAAAGTCAATACATTGATATTCCCTAATCTTGATTCTGCCAATATTGGATACCGTTTGGTCAAGGAATTAACCGGCGCTCAAATGGTGGGGCCTATTATGATGGGAATGAATAAGCCCGTTCATAACCTGCAAGTTGGATCAACTGCTGACGAGATTGTCAACATGACGATTGTAGCGGTTATCGATGCGCAGATGTATGAGAAACGCATGAAACGACTTGAAAAAAAGCAAAACGGTAAAAAGTAGTTTTTTATAAACGAAATTTATCAAAAACCATCTCTGTTACGGAGGTGGTTTTTAATTGTGTTTGTATTTAACAAATTATTTGATACCTCACTCCATGTTACAAACAAAAATATAGAGTTTTTTTTGAATTGTGCAAGGTTTTTTAATAAAAAAGACCTAGGGGGTTTGTTAAATCCCCTAGGTCCGTAAATATTTGATAGTCAACGAAAAATTGTTTTTATCTATATAAATTTCTTATCAGCTGTATTTTATTTTCTATCTGCACTTTCAACTTTCAACTTTTGACTTTCAACTCTTGTTAATCATTCATCGACAACAAAAATTCCTCGTTAGTACGGGTGTCTTCAATACGTTCTTTGACAAACTGCATGGCTTCTACCGGATTCATATCTGCTAGATAGCGACGGAGTAACCACATACGTTGTACGGTTCTGTCGTCGTGGAGTAGGTCATCGCGGCGGGTACTTGAATTTTTAATGTCAATAGCCGGATACAAACGACGGTTTGCCAAGTTGCGGTCTAATTGCAATTCCATGTTACCGGTACCTTTAAATTCTTCAAAGATGACTTCATCCATTTTGGAGCCGGTATCAATCAAAGCAGTAGCGACAATGGTCAACGAACCGCCTTCTTTGATATTTCTTGCCGCCCCAAAGAAACGTT
>JALVLX010000041.1 GCA_027032855.1 Flavobacteriales bacterium
ACACTATAAAGATACTGAAAATCAGGTAAATAACCTGAACATTATGCTACATTTTTTTATTTTTTTTATACCAAATACCCTTATTTTATTAGGTGCGAAACTTTAGTAACTAACTAAAAATGAAAGAAGTAGAAATCAAACAATTGACACAAGCAGAGATTAACCAAGTGGGGATTAAAAACTGGCCAATATGGACCAAAGAAGTTTCTGTTTTTGATTGGGAATACGATATGACTGAGCAATGTTATATTTTGGAAGGTGAATTTGAAGTCAAAACCGCCAACAATACCTATCATGTCAAAGCCGGCGATTTTGTTACATTTCAAAAAGGACTGCAATGCACTTGGAAGATTACAAAACCGGTCAAAAAACATTATAATTTTATTTAATGTACTATTTATTTAATGAACAATGAGAAAGTTAATATATGAATATTAAAATCATCCGGTATCAAATAACCGATTAATCAAATAACCATTTAGAAACGATTTATGCTTAAACAAGGATTATATCAAAAATTACAGCAAAAACTTACGCCGCAGCAAATTCAACTGATGAAATTAATTCAATTGCCTACTATTGAATTTGAACAACGTATTAAGCAAGAGATTGAAGAAAATCCGGCACTTGAAGAAGGTAAAGAAGAACCGGAAGACGATTTGTTGACACAACAAAATGAGGATTATGAAGACGATGCTCAAGTGATTGAAGCGCCTGATATCAATGTAGATGAATATTTGAGTGACGACGAAATTCCCGATTACCGCCTACGAAGTAACAACTATTCGGCAGACGATGATGAAAAAAAAATCCCCTATGCCCAAGGCGAAAGCTTTACACAATATCTCAAATCTCAGTTGAGTAGCTTTCCGCTTGACGAACAACGGCGCAAAATTGCCGAATTTTTGATAGGAAGCATAAATGACAACGGCTATTTGCGTCGTGATATCATCGAAATTGTCGATGATTTGGCATTTACCCACAACGTTATGACCGATGAAGATGAAGTTGAAAAAGTGTTGCGTTTAATTCAAGAGTTAGACCCTGCAGGAGTCGGCGCACATGATTTGAGAGAAACTTTATTGATTCAATTACGCCGCAAAAAACCAACACAAGCCCGTGAACTAGCTATCAAAATTCTGGAAAAAGGTTTTGATTATTTCATCAACAAAAAATACAAAAAATTGATGGCTAAATTTGAGATTACCGAAGAGCAACTCAAAGAAGCTATTAATGAAATTACTAAATTAAATCCTAAACCGGGGAATGCCTTTAATTCAACCGGTAATTATGTAGAGCATGTCATTCCCGATTTTATCATCAATGTCGTAGATGACGAATTGGAAATCAGTTTAAACGCCAAAAATGCCCCTGTTTTACGCGTCTCTCCAGCTTATACTGAAATGCTCAAAGGTTACAAAGAAAATAAAGATAAGAGCCAAAAGGAAGCGGTCATGTTTATCAAACAAAAACTGGATTCCGCTAAATGGTTTATAGATGCCGTTAATCAACGTCGCGAAACACTGTTACGCACCATTCAAGCCATAGCCGAATATCAGAAAGAGTATTTTTTGACCGGTGATGAGCGTAAAATAAAACCGATGATACTGAAAGATATAGCCGAAAAAATCGGTATGGATATATCGACCGTATCACGCGTTGCCAATAGTAAATACGTGCAAACACCTTATGGCGTAAAATTGTTAAAAGAATTTTTCTCCGAATCGATGAAAGATGCCCAAGGTGAAGATGTTTCTACTATTAAAATAAAGAATATCCTGCAATCTGTTGTTGATCAAGAAGATAAACGCAAACCTTTGACCGATGAGCAGTTGGCAAAAGCGCTTAAAGAACAAGGTTTCCCGATAGCTCGTCGTACCATTGCTAAATATCGTGAGCAACTTGGCATTCCGGTTGCCCGCTTGCGTAAAGAAATTTGATGATGTTTGACAGTCGGCATAAAATATTTCGGGGAATAGTACAAATGACGTCATTAGTTTTTCACCCCGTTTTTGTTCCGTTATATACGGTCTTGATGTATTTCCATCTAACAACCCGTTTTTTCTTGCCGGCTAACCGTCATTTTTTAATTCTATACCTTGCTATTGTTGGTATTTTAATTCCTTTAATATTCTTTGGCGTTATTTTACAAACCAAAGCTTTTTCGGGTTACCGCTTGGCACTCCCCGAAGAGCGACTGATATTTTCAGTCATTATTGCCGTAGTTTATGCCGTTATTTTTCAAAAAATATATAAATATCATCAATTTGTAGAATTATTTCCGTTTTTTATCGGCATTATTTTGTCGGTACTTGGCTTAGCAGTCTTTAACTTTTTCAAACTAAAACCCAGTATTCATGCAATGGCAATAACCGGTGCCGTAACATTTTTTATTATTTGGAGTTTTTATACACAAATCTATATTCTCAATTACTTATCCATAATGATTACAGTCGCGACATTGTCAATGGCAAGCCGTGTCTATTTGGAAGCACATAATTTAAAAGAAATTGCTAATGGAATTATTATCGGCATTTTGATGCAACTGGCAGGTTTTTATCTCACTTGGTTGTATTTTTAAAAAACCTGTTTTGATTACAAATCATTTGTATTAAACGTATCTCCGCCTCTGATTGTACCGTTTTTGTAGCCTTTGACAAACCAACGGGCACGTTGCTCTGAAGTGCCGTGCGTAAAGGCATCCGGCACTACTCTGCCGGTATATTTTTTTTGCAATCTGTCATCTCCTACAGACGCTGCCGAATTGATAGCTTCTTCGATATCACCGGGATCTAAAACATGTTTCATTTCTTCAATATGACGTGCCCAAACACCTGCCAAATAATCGGCTTGCAGTTCTAATCGTACCGATAATTTGTTGTATTCTCTCTTGCTCAAACGACGCCGTTGTTGTTGAACCTGCTGCGTAATACCCAGTAAATTCTGAACATGATGACCTACTTCATGAGCAATAATATAAGCCATGGCAAAATCGCCACCGGCTCCGAATTTGCGTTTCAAATCTCTGAAAAAATCCAAATCTATATAAACTTTTTCGTCAGCAGGGCAATAAAAAGGTCCGGTTGCAGAGCTTGCCATACCGCAAGCCGCAGGTGTTGAACCGGAATATAAAACCAACTTGGGATAACGGTAGCGAGCATTTAATTCTTCTTTAAAAAGTTTTGCCCACACATCTTCAGTGTCTTTAAACACAACTTTGGCAAATTGTGCCAACTCATCATTCCTGTCATGTCCTGTTGTTTGGGTTTGTCCGGAAGGTGCCGGCTGAGTTTGTTGCAACATCTCTGTCGGTGCTTCTCCTGTCAATAAAGTGTATGCAATAAAAAAAATAATGGTACCGACACCGATACTGCCGCCCACAACACGACCGCGATGACCACCTCTGCGGTCTTCAACATTACTACTGGTTTGTCTGCCTCTCCAACGCATGATAAATTGTTTTAAATTAATATGCAAAAATACATAACTTAGTTGAAAGTAAAAAGTTGAAAATTGAAAGTTAATCGAAATTTTTTATATTTGCAAAGTATGCGTCGTCTTCTCAAACAAAAAATATCACAAAAATATAAGCAACCGCTTATTTTATTTTCACCTTTTTTGTTATTATACACTCTTATCATTCTGTTCTTTAAAAAAACTAATTATGTAGGAGACGAAACACGTTATCTAATGTTTGCTCACAATATTCTCAAAGGTTTTTATTCACCGCCACCACCCGATATCAATTTATGGAACGGACCGGGATATCCTTTAATTTTAAGTTTATTTATCAAACTTCATTTTTCGGATATGGTTATTGTTCTGATAAACGGTGTTTTTATTTACTTATCTTTAGTACTTACTTACAAAACATTACTTTATTTTTTATCCGGCAAAAAAGCCTTTCTTTTAACCGGTGTACTAGGAATTTATTACCCATTATATCGTATGCTTCCAAAAATTCTGACAGAATCACTTACTTGGTTTTTGGTAAGCTTAATCGTCTTTCTGAGTTTTAAACTTTATTATGAGAACAAAAAATACATACTAAACATTTCTCTATTGGGAATGAGTATTTTTTATTTGATGATTACCAAAGTAATATTCGGTTATGTCGTTCCTGTTCTACTGTTATTATTAATATTTTGGCATTTCATTTTTCACCATAATTACATCAAAAGATATTTAGGGGCATTGTCTCTATCCTTACTGCTGAGTGTTCCGTATTTATACTACACATACACATTAACCGGCAAATATTATTACTGGAGCAATGCCGGAAGCATGTCTTTATATCTGATGAGTACGCCTTACGAAAATGAAGATGGCAGATTTATGCTACCTCAAGAATTGCTACAATCACCATTACATCATAGGGAAGCTGATAGCATATTGGTTAAAATGCCATCATTACAAATGGATGATGCTTTAAAAAAAGTGGCTTTAAAAAACATTAAAAATCATTCAACAAAATACTTTAAAAATTGGTTATCAAACCTTTACCGATTATTTATTGCGGGACCGTTTTTAGACAAATCAAAAAATATCATTTATACGATTCCTAATATTTTTGTCTTATCAATTATTATTTGGAGTTTTTTCGTTTTTAGAAAAAACTCCAATAAAATACCTTTTTCGCTATATTTCCTTCTACTGTTTTTTTTAATTTATTTGGGTGGCAATAGTCTCGTTTCAGCAACATCAAGAATGTTTTATATCTCCTTTCCTTTTTGGATAGTTTGGGTTGCTGCAGTTTGGCAGATAAATAAAAAAATATAAGTGCAATTAATAAAGATAAACATTTATGGCTCTATATTGATTTAGATGGGTAATATTATATCAAATAATAATGTCAGTCCTTCGGGCTTCTTTAGTAAACCCCGAAGGGGTGATATTATTTTTGATTTCAGATTTGTTATCCCGTTCCCTTTGGGTTCGGGACGTCGCTTTGCTCCGTTTGCGATTTCAGATTTGGCTGAACCTCGTAGGGGTGACTTAAAATAATATATCTTAATCATTACAGGTCGCTCCTACGGAGCTAATTTTGGGGTTCGTATGTGTTTTTCTACAAACATTTTACCCCTACGGGGTAACATTTTGAAAGACAAATTCCGATGTAAAAAATGACAACAAACGGATAATATTGAGCGCCGTAGGTGCGATACCTTTGTAATGATGAGAATAAAAACATTCCATTGAGCGCCGTAGGTGCGATACCTTTGTAATGATGAGAATAAAAACATTCCATTGAGCGCCGTAGGTGCGTCCTGTTTGTAGATAAAACAATAGGAAAATTTATGACATTTAAAAACATAAACCCCGAAGGGTGAAATTATATAAAAAGATTATAACCATAATTATATGATTATTAAACCTAATTTATTATTACCCACACAAAACAACATAGACCCAGTTTTTTTAACAACTGATATCAAGAGAGAAAAAACAGTTGTGATTCTCTATACGATTTTTTATATTTGCAAAGTATCTATTTTCTAGTTTTACGGTAGAACTCATCGGTCAACATATCCTGCCTTTACCGTTTGGTTTATTAATTTCATATTTTGTTGAAATTTGGTTTATATATATTATCTATACCGTTCAATTTTGAAGTTTTACAAACAAAAAAATTGATAAACACTTTAAAAATAAATTTTTTGGTTTTTTCCTTATATCTTCTTTTATCGGGTGCAGGATTTTTAATTATCACATTACTTTCGTTGGTATTTTAA
>JALVLX010000042.1 GCA_027032855.1 Flavobacteriales bacterium
CTTCCGTCTGAGTCATTCAAATCGTGAGTATTGGTCGCTATATTTGCGGTATTGTTTGTAACACTTGTTTCTAAATTATCTAAGTTTACATTTTGCGTAACCGTTATTAAATCCAATTTAGATTGTAGAGTATTTACTTGGTTGGTCAATGCAGTGTTTTGCGTTTGCAAAGTACTCACATCTGACTGCAAAGAACTAACTTGATTGTTTAAAGTAGTATTCTGTGTTTGCAGATTACTTATGTCAGACTGCATGGCACCAACTTGATTGGATAAAGTGGTGTTTTGCGTTTGCAGTGTACTCACATCAGATTGCAAAGAAGTAACTTGGTTAGATAAAGCAGTATTTTGAGTTTCCAAATCGTCTAAACGCGACAAAATACTATTAAATCTTTCAGTATCTAATTCCGCTTTAATATCAGCTACAGTTTTACCTTCTAGTTTACCGGCATTTTTAGAAATAGGAACAGCTTTAAAAGCAGTTGTGCCAAAGTCGGCAAAACCGTTACCGGTATTGATTTCTGTTTTTAAAAACTGTTCATTAGTCCAGTCTATATCGTTAAATGAACCGGAAACTACAGTTCCTTCACCTATATTTACCATTACTATACCATTGGCATCGGTAGTGGCAGTATGCGTTTCCTGATATACGGAAGTGCTTCCGTTTTCTAATACGGTAAACTTAATGGTTACCGATTGATTGCTTAAGGCATTACCATTGTCGGTAATGAGTGCTTTGTAGTTAAATCCACCACCTTGAGCAAAAGATAAACTTGCTATCAAAATAGCTGTTAGAATGATTGATTTTTTCATAGTAATATTCAAATAATAATTAACAGAATTTATATATTAACGATGTGCTTTTTTCCAAGCTTTTTTATGTCATCATCAGAAATGTCCGGTTGTACTTATTATTTAATGCCATATAAATGGTATATACCGGTAAAATTAATGATACGAAACATCAAACGTTCCTGTAGCAGTATGAGTGACATTGGCGTTTTGATTATCCGTATATGTTATAGAGAAATTTCCTTTGATGTGTTTAGATGATGTGTTGTGACTGGTTACTTCTAATGAAAAGGCAGTTGCATTTATAACCGTAGTAAACACAGCACTTCCATTCACACCGTGGCTCACAAGTGCTTGTGTAGCATCATAAGTGCCTGCGGCTACGTTTGAGTCAACGTCGATTTGAATATCACTACTTGAGTTACTACCGTTCATAACCAATTTGTCTGATAAAACTACCCCCACTACATCAGTGTATTTAATTTCGGGTTCATTATCAATTTTAAGAGTAATTGTATTACTTGACGTATTGTCAGGTGTGTTGTCATTTTTCTTTTTACAAGAAAAGATAGTTAAGGTTAATAATAAGATTAAGCTTAATGTTTTGATTGAATTTTTCATAATTTTTGTTTTTTAATTGATTGTTTTTTATTGTTATAATAGTAAGGATTTATTTATTTTTATAAAGTTTCAGCATTTTTTTCATCATATCATATTGTTGGCGAAGTTCTTTGTCAGACATATTTTTGGCATCCGGATCTTCTTCTTGCACCATTTTTTTCCAATCTTCAAAAGACATATTTTGCATTTGTTTCATATATTCTTCTTCTCTTTGTTTCATGACATCATCAGGTACATCATTATCCATATCATCATTCATTTGACCGCCGTTCATCATTTCATTCATTTTTTTCACGGGAAAATCCGGTAATTTAAACTTGCTGTCCGGTACGGACACATTAAATTTGGCATCGGTTGCTTCTTGAATGGTTCTAACCCCCATTACATTCATATCTATTTTTAACACAACACCTTTATATAGCCATTCTTTACCTCCGGGAACAGTCCAAACTTCACAGTTATAAC
>JALVLX010000043.1 GCA_027032855.1 Flavobacteriales bacterium
GGTTTAAGACATTGGTAATGAAACCTGTTTTAATGGCTTCAAAATAGCTGATTTGTTTATTATTTTGTTGGTTTTGAAGCTTGATTTTTATTTGTTTACTCATAAAAGTTTTAATGCCAATATATATAATGTATGCCATTCCGGCATATTTTACCAGTTGGAACACAGTTTGATTTTGTTGCAAAAGATATGCAACTCCGGCAATGGAATAGATAATATGAACACCTATACCTAATCCTATACCCAAAGCCGTATAAATGGCTGTTTTACGGTTGTACAGCAAGGCATTTTTAAGTACCATGACAAAATCAGGTCCGGGGCTCATCACAGCTAGCAAATGTATGCTGAAAATCAGGGCGAATAATTGGGAATAAGGCACGAGGTACAGCTTTTTTCAATATCTTTGCAAAGATACCTGTAATTTTTTGAACTCGTAAAAATGAATCGTAGATTCCGGATTTTTTTTAAATTTTTAACCAGCCACAACAAACTTCGCACTTTTTTGTTGTTTTTTTTGATTTCGGCATTGTTTTGGTTGTTGATGCAGTTGAGCAAGACCTACGAACATACGTTTAAGGTTCCGGTATCATACGTTAATCTCCCTAAGCAATATTACAAAGGATTTTTGCCCAATGATACTATTTTGGTTAAAATGAAATTGTCGGGATTTAAAGTTTTCAGGTATAAAATTACAAAGCCTGTTTTGAAGCTTGATGTGCAAAAAACAGAATTGTTACAAGGAAAAGCGTGGAAAGTAACAGATCATTTGTCGAAGATAAGGGAAGTTTTTGATGAAGTAAGCAGGATTGTTTCGGTTGAGCCCGGGCAGCTTAAATTGCAGATCAAAGCCGTGCATAAGAAGCAGGTGCCGGTTAAGCCGTTGGTGTCTTATGAGTTTAAACAAGGGTTTAAAAACAAAAAGGAGGCAGTGTTAAAACCTGACAGTGTTTGGGTGTATGGGCAACCTGCAGTTTTGGATACCATTAAGGAGGTGAAAACCAAAACTTATAATTTTGTAAAAGTGGATAAAGATATTGATTTTCAGGTGGAATTGGTTCAATTAAATGAAGTAAAATATAACACGAATTATGTTCGTTACCGCATGCCGGTTTCTGAAATAATAGAAGATACGATGACTTTGCCGGTTGAAATTTCGGGTAAGCCGGCAAAAATTAACATTTTGCTGTTTCCTAAAAAAATTAACTTAAAATATAAAGTTTACAAAGAGGCGTACAAAAATTTAAAATCAGGTGATTTCCGGGTTGAAGTAGTTTACAATCCTGCTTTGAAAAGTTGGAAGCCAAAGCTTGTTAAGCATCCGGATGATGTTTTTGATTTTAGTATAAGACCTAATAAAATATCATTTTTAATCAAACAATAACTTCATGGTAAAAATTGGTTTAACAGGGGGTATAGGAACGGGTAAAAGTACAGTTGCCAAAATATTTGAAGATCAGGGTATTCCTGTTTATTATGCTGATGATAAGGCGAAGGAAATCATGCAAACTAATTCCGGTATAATAAGTCAAATAAAGGCGTTGTTCGGTGAAGAAGCTTATGTTGATAATAGATTGAATACCAGTCATATCGGTGGTGTAGTTTTTGATGATAAAAATATGTTGTCAAAATTGGAGGCAATCGTTCATCCGGCAGTTAGAAAAGATTTTTTGGAATGGGTTTCGCAACAAGATTCGGATTGTGTTGTAGTTGAAAATGCTATCTTGTACAAATCGGGTATGCATAAGTTGGTCGATCAAATAATTTTGGTAACGGCAGATGACGAAAAAAGGATTAATCGTCTTATAAAAAGAGATAAAAAAAGCGAAAAAGACTTAAGAAAAATCATAAATAACCAAAAAACAGAGAAAAAACTGTTAAAGGGCGCCGATTTTTTTATAAAAAACAACGGAAATGTTGATGATTTGGTTATTAAAGTTAGAGATTTTTTAATAATAATTAAAAAAAACTGTTAAAAAGAAAAATTTATCGAAATAAATAACGTTTTATTATAATATTTAACATTTTTAATATAAATTTGCTTAATGAAAAGTAAAAGCATTGTGCTTTTAGTAATTTTTATGACGATATCAGTCATAGGAATTCGAATAATGCAGGTAAAGTTACGTGAGAATGATATAAAATTACGTGATCAACGTTTTTATTATTTGATGAAACAGATATTATATACTGTTTCGACTAAGGCGCAAAATTACGAGTTTGACAAATATTACAAGAAGTTTAAAAATGCGCAAAGCAAGGCAGGAGAAGATAATGTGTATGAATTTGTTTATAAGAAAGAAAACAAAAACAGTAACGAAGTCTTTGCATACAAGCATTTAGTTTTGGAGAAAGGGGTCAAATTAAAATTTCCTATTTCGGAAAAACAGTTTGACTCAGTGTTTGGAAAGATAAGTGTGGCGAAAGCAAAAACACATTTTTTAGGAAATAGTAAAATAAAACCTAATAATGAGTTTGCAAAAGCCGGAATTGACAAAATTGATAACCGTTATCTGGAAACGACTTTTAAAGACATCTCAGTGATTGAACCCATTTATAAAAGGGTACCTGTTGATAGTCTTCGTAACTGGATAAAAAAGGAGTTGGGTAAGCGTGGAATAGATTATCATTATGAATTCGGGATACTCAATGACGGGATTTTGACCAAAGTGCATTCCAAGCATTTTAAACCCGACGATAAACGGTTTAAATATTATAAGTTTAAAATTTTTCCCGATAATTCGGGATTGACAAAATACGAATTAGTTCTTTCATTTAATAAAAACGAATTGTTTAAGTACGAGAGTATGCGAATTCAATTCTTGTCTGATTTATTGATGTTGGTTATTTTGATTATTTATATTTTAACCATCTACTTTATTGTCAGACAAAAGAAGATTTCGCAAATGAAGACTGATTTTATCAACAATATGACACATGAGTTTAAAACACCCATTGCGACTATTAATTTGATTGTTGATGCGTTGAAGTCTCCGGTTGTTAATAAAGATGAACAACAGTTGAACACCTATCTCAATATGCTTAAACAGGAGAATAAACGGATGTTGAATCAAGTGGAGAGTGTTTTAAGTTTATCGGTTTTAGATAAAATTGATCTTAAGACAGATAAGTATGAAGTTGATATTCAAGAGGTGTTAGAACGCGCTATTCAGCATGTTAGTTTGTTAATACAAGATAAAGGCGGGACTTTAAAAACAGAGTTTAATGCTGATGAAACCTTTGTTTTAGGTGATGAAACCCTGTTGACAAACGTTTTTGTAAATGTATTGGATAATGCGGTAAAGTATTCAAAAGAATACCCTGAAGTTACCGTCAAAACTTACAACGATAAAAAAGGTCATATTTTTATTGAAGTAAGTGATAAAGGAATTGGAATGAGTAAGTCGGTGCAGAAGAAAATTTTTAAGAAATTTTACAGGGAGACCACCGGCAATATACATAATGTTAAAGGACATGGATTAGGATTAGCCTATGTGCAAAAAGTAGTTCAGTCTTTTAACGGAAAAATTTCGGTAAAAAGTGTGAAAGGCGAAGGCAGTACTTTCATCATCAGTTTACCGGTTGTCGAACAATAAAAAAAATATTTTGTCAACACAAATTACACAAACATAATAAATTAAATATTAACACAAACACTTAAAGTTATGACACAGACAAAAAAGAAAATCTTACTCGTAGAAGACGACATTAATTTCGGAATAATCTTGAGAGATTATCTGAGAATGAATGAATTTGACGTTACCTTGGCCAGAAATGGTATGGAAGGATTTGAAAAATTTAAGAAAGATTATTTTGATTTAATCATCTTAGATGTAATGATGCCTTACAAAGACGGTTTTACCTTGGCCAAAGAAATCAGAGAACGTAATCAGCAAGTGCCTTTAGTATTCTTAACAGCTAAAACGCTTAAAGAAGATATGCTCAAAGGTTACCAAATTGGTGCTGACGACTACATTAACAAACCTTTCGACTCGGAGGTATTGTTGTATAAAATCAAAGCTTTATTAAACCGCAGAGTGGCTCCGGTCAGAGAAGAAAAACCCGAACCGGTTCATTTCAAAATTGGCGATTTCAAGTTTGATTCCAAATTAAGACAATTGTCTTACCGTGATGAAAAACCGGTAAAATTGTCTCCAAAAGAAGCCAAGTTGCTCAAAATGTTGGTGTTGCACAAAAACGATTTGATGCCACGTGAAAAAGCATTGACCAAAATTTGGCAAGATGATAACTATTTTACTTCCAGAAGTATGGACGTTTATATTGCCAAGTTGCGGAAACTTTTAAAGCGTGATACTAATGTAAAAATTGTTAACATTCACGGTGCCGGTTTCCGTTTGGTTGACAAATCGGTTTCAGTTGAAGAACAAGTTTAATTTTTCATAATTAACTACGTTTTATCCAAAAAAGACGCTTTCGGGCGTCTTTTTTTTGTATCTGCGTTGTATCTACGTTAAATATTAAGCCAGATTATTAAGGAATGCAACCGTATTTACACCATCGGCATAATCCCATAATTCCGGAGATTGTGTGGTGCCGAAATTTATACGATTCTTTATTTCAGGTATGTGACTGACTACCGTTTGGATTTTATCTTTGTCGTGATCCAATATGGTATTTACGTCTTCGACACTTTTGTAGTATTCATAGAATAAAGTCCCGATAGGAGAGGCGTACCGGCTATCTTGTTTTAACAAAATCAAACCATTGTCAATCAAGCTGTTTCTGACATGTTCGTCAACTGACATAAGATAAACGGCTTTGTTATAATCGTAATTATTGGCATATTTTTGATAATCAATAAGGTGTTTGTACTTTAGCAAAGCTGCAAACAAGGAGTTAAAATCGTACTTTTCAGGTACAAAAATTTTGGACACATTGCGACAACCCAAACCAAAATACCGCATGATATCGTCAGCCAGCAGGTTGAGTTCTTCTGCTGTTTCGTTGCCGGTCAATACGGCTACTGAATTTCTGTTTTGACGTATGATATGCGGATATTTTCCAAAATAATAATCGAAGTAGCGGGCTGTATTGTTACTACCTGTTGCAATAACTGCATCGATATCTTTCAGAGTGCCGTCCACAAATTCGATACGGTTTTTGTAGTCAGCATTGAGGTAAATCAAATATTTTGCAAGCAATGGAAGTAACAATTTGTCGTTTGATGAGAGCTTGGCTTTGATGCGGTGTCCGCTAGCTAAAACACTTATGAAGTCGTGAAATCCAACTAACGGGATGTTGCCGGCCATAATCACCCCTACCGTTTTTGGCGTTACATTGTCTTTAAAATCCTCCATTTCGAACCAACGATCAATTTTTTCGGGTTGTAGGGCCTCTGCCCAACTATGCAGTGCAAACAGGACGTTTTCTTTGGTAAACCAAGGGTTTTGTTCATAAGCCCTGCTGATCAATTGTTGGAGTACATCAACAAAAAGTTCGTTGTGAGGTATGTTGTTTTTTTTATGAATAGCGTCTTTTTGGAATTGAGATAAGAAATTACCGAGAATTTTTAAAGATTTTTTTCGTTCTTTTATTGTCATTATCAAAAATGGTATTATATTTGTTCACAAAATTAAACTATTAATACATAAAAACTAAGAATTATGGCATTATTTATTAACGAAGATTGTATCAATTGCGGCGCATGTTTAGCCGAATGTCCTAACACCGCTATTTATGAACCCGGTGAAGAGTGGAA
>JALVLX010000044.1 GCA_027032855.1 Flavobacteriales bacterium
AAGGTCATTGAGTGATCCCGATGAATCGGGATTGTATCGAAATGACCGATGTCGCACTTCGAACTTTATCGCTTTTTCGCTTGGTACTTTCCACTAAAAAACTTTCCACTTTGTCACTTGGTACTTTAAACTAATTTTCCGTATATTCGTATCAAATTTAAAAAAACATGAAACTCTACACTATTTCACACGGTGATTTTAAACTGGACGGCGGCGCTATGTTTGGCGTTGTTCCCAAGGTTATTTGGCAACGCACCAATCCGGCTGATGAGAATAATCTGATTGAAATGACCACTCGCAGTTTGCTTATTGAAGACGGCAACCGATTGATTTTGATCGATACAGGCATGGGCGACAAGCAGTCTGAGAAGTTTTTCAGCTACTACAAGCCCAGCAAACGCAATATGTTTGATGAAACACTCAAAAAATACGGTTTTCATCGCGACGATATTACCGACGTTTTTATGACCCACCTGCATTTTGACCATTGTGGTGGCTCTATTGTCAGAAACGACAAAGGATTTTACGAACCGGCTTTCAAGAATGCTAAATTTTGGAGCAATGACAAACATTGGGATTGGGCTGTCAATCCCAATCCACGCGAAAAAGCCAGTTTTTTATCCGAAAACATCTTGCCCATTGAAGAAAGCGGTCAATTAAATTTTGTTGACACACCCGAGAACGGACATATTACAAAATCTCCGGATTTGAATTTTGATGTGCTTTTTGTGGACGGGCATACCGAAAAACAAATGCTCCCGATGATAGACTACAAAGGACATAAAATTGTTTACATGGCAGATTTTTTGCCTACAACCGGACATATTCCGTTGCCCTACGTGATGGGATATGATACCAGACCTTTGATTACCATTGACGAAAGACAAGAATTTTTTAGCCGTGCAGCGGATGAAAAATGGCTTTTATTCTTGGAACATGACGCCTATAACGAACTTTGTACATTAAAACATACTGAAAAAGGCGTTCGTTTGGATAAAATTTTTAAATTTGACGAAATTTTTAATGATTAAAACAAAATAAGATGAATAAATTAAGATTATTAGGGCTTTCACTTGCTGCCGGATTAGTCATGGCAAGCTGTGGATCTACCCAAAAAACAGCGCAAAAGACAGCACAAGACAACCAAGAAAAAATCGGTAGTTCAGTTACAGCTCCGGAACCCTTACCTCAAAAATTTGTATCGGTTTTCAAAGATGAAGATTTAAAAAACTGGCAACACACCAACCCGTTTGAAAGCCACATGCCGGGTATGAGCACCGAAAAAGCTTATCAAGAGCTTTTGAAAGACAAGCCTGCTGACATGGTTATTGTAGCTGTTGTAGATGCCGGAATTGACATTAACCACCCGGATTTACAACCCATCATTTGGACAAACAAAGGTGAAATTCCCAATAACGGTATTGACGATGATCACAACGGCTATGTTGATGACGTTCACGGTTGGAACTTCTTAGGAGCCAAAGACGGCAAAATGGCCGGTCCCGAGCAATTGGAAATGACCAGAATTGTAGCCAAATATCGCAAACAATGGAAAGGTTTAACCCTTGACAGCATCGGACCGGAAGATCAACCAATGTTCAAATTATACCAACGAGCTGAAAAAGAATTAGCCGGCAAGTTGCAACATCTACAAGCTTTGAAAGGACGATACAACCAATTTGCAGCAATGTATGAAAGAGCGGAAAAGTCTTTAAAAGAAGCACTTGGTACAGACAAACTGACCAAAGAAGCCGTGAAAAACTTAAAAACCAATGATGTAATGGTGCAACAAGCACAACAAATGTATTTGAGCGGTGTTGGTGAACGTTTGAAAAATTTTAAAAATTATATTGACAGCCAAGAAAAATATAATCTAAACATTGATTTCAACGGTCGTATTCAAGGTGATGACCCTGACAATATCAACGACAGAAACTATGGTAACAACAATGTCATTCCACCCAAAGATGATGAATTGCACGGTACACACGTTGCCGGAATCATCGCACAATTGAGACACAACGGTATTGGTGGTGACGGTGTGGCTGACCATGTTTTGATTATGCCTGTAAGAGCTGTTCCTGACGGTGATGAATATGACAAAGATATTGCACTGGCTTTCAGATATGCCGTTGATAATGGTGCCAAAGTTATCAATACCAGTTTCGGTAAATATTTCAGCCCACACAAAGAATGGGTTTGGGACGCTATCAAATATGCCGCAGACCACGACGTATTAATTGTTAATGCTGCCGGTAATGACGGTAAAGATATGGACGAATTTGGTGCAAAAATATCTTATCCTAACGATGGAGACAAACAGGGTGAAGAAATCTCAGACAATTTCTTAAATGTTGGTGCTATAGGCCCCAATTACGGTGCTGACATGGTTGCTCCTTTTAGTAATTACGGTAAAGAAACTGTTGATGTTTTCTCTCCCGGTATGAAAATTTATGCCACTGTACCTTTCAGTGACTTCAAATTTTTACAAGGAACTTCTATGGCTTCTCCCGATGTTGCCGGTGTAGCAGCCTTGATCCGTTCCCGTTTCCCCGAATTATCAGCTTCTGAAGTTAAACATATTATCATGGATTCAGGTTTATCACCTCAAATTATGGTTATCAAACCCGAAGAAGATGATTATGAAGGCGAACCCAGACTGGTTAAATTCTCTTCATTGAGCAAATCTGGAAATATGGTAAATGTTTATAACGCTATTTTGTTAGCCGAAGAATTGTCAAAAGAGAAAAAAGGAAAATAAATGTTTTAACTAAACTTTAACTAACTTTAATAAATTTTTAACTAAAAAGCCGGTAGCTCATACCGGCTTTTTCTATAATTTTGCTGTAACATTTTATATTTTCATACATCTTTAACTAAAACCAAACACATGAAAACATTATATTTTATCATTCTTACCTTCTCTTTTTGGTCGTTACAAGCACAAGATACTCACAAAGTAAAAATCTTTTATGATTGTCAAGCCGGTTATTGCGAAACAACCTATATCAAAGAAAACTTGGAAGAAGTAGAATTTGTAAGAGACCGGAAATTTGCTGATGTTCATATTATTACTTTATCAGAACGAGCAGGAAGTGGCGGACAAGTATTTCATTTGAATTTTATAGGACAAAATGATTTCAAAGATATTCAACAAAAATATGATTTTTCAATAGGCGCAGATAGCACAACAGATCTTATACGAAAAAAAATACTAAAATATCTTCGGCTTGGTTTAGTGCCGTTTTGGTACAAAAATGGCTTTGCCGACAAAATGGAGATTAAATTTCATGTTAATAAACAAAAAAAAGAAATTGTTGACAAATGGAACCATTGGGTTTTTAAAATCGGGGCTAATACTTGGTTAAACGGTGACAGTAATTCGAGCAATAGAAATATAAGTAGCTACGCCAGTGCGACAAAAGTTGATAAAAAGAATAAATTCTCTTTCCGTTTAAGATACAACAATGGCCGTAACAAATATACTTTTAACGGAAACGAAATCAAATCGGAAAAAGAATCGTTTTATGCATCTTCCTATTATATTTGGGGTATAAATGAACATTGGTCGTATGGTGTTTTTACCGGATTTAAAAGGTCTAAGTTTAGCAATTATGACCGGGCTTTTTCAACATACGGCGGATTAGAATACAGCTTTTTCCCTTATAAAGATGCTGCAAGCAAAAGTCTGGTCTTGACCACAAAACTCGGTAATGAATATAACCGGTATTTTGAAAAAACCGTTTATAACAAAATAGACGAAATGCTCTGGCGTGGCAAAGTATCTCTCAACAGTAATTTGGTGAAAAAATGGGGTAGCATTTATGCCGGCATCAATTATTCTGCCTATCTGCATGATATAAAATTATATACCGTCGGTTTTAATCTGGGAACGGATTTAAGAATTGCTAAAGGGTTGAATTTAAACACCAACGCCTATTACGGGATACAACATGACCAAATAAACATAGCAGCAGGTAATTTGACTTTGGAAGAAACCTTACTCAGACAAAAACAATTGCAATCCGGCTATAGTTATTTTGTAAGTATGGGACTTAGTTATTCGTTCGGTTCCATTTACAACAGTATTGTCAACCCACGATTTGATGGCGGTGGCAGTAGCAAGACTTATTACTTTTTCTAAAAGTCCCGCATACTATCACTTACGCATTTTCTCAAAAAACACTTTGAGTAAAGCTTCGCTTTCATCAGCCAAAACACCACCTGTTATTTCTGTTTTCGGATGCACCTTGCAATGCCAATGTTGGTAACCGCGTTGCTCATCGTAAGCGCCGAAAACTATTTTGCCTACTTGGGTCCAAAAGGCTGCTCCGGCACACATTTGACAAGGTTCCAGAGTAACGTAAAGCGTGCAATCCTTCAAATACTTACTCCCCAAAAAATTGGTTGCTGCCGTAAAAGCCAACATTTCGGCATGTGCCGTCGGGTCATTTAAAGTTTCTACTTGGTTATGCCCCTTGGCAATGATTTGCCCCTTACAAACGACAACGGCTCCTACAGGAACCTCGCCTTCAGCAAGAGCTATTTCCGCTTCTTGCAAAGCTTTGCGCATAAAATAAGTATCATCAAAGGGTTGTATCATCAGTCTAATTTTTCAGAAAGTTTGACAAATTCGTTTTTCGGATTGGTATTTTTGTATAAAATTCTGTAAACCGCATCAATAATAGGTGTTTTAGCTTTTCCGTCACCCAATTTGCGATTAATTTCATAAGCCGGTTTGGTCGCGTAATAACCTTCTGCCACCATACGCATCTCTGCCATGGCGCTACGCACCGTATAGCCCTTGCCTATCATACTACCAAATGTACGGTTACGGCTAAAGATAGAATAACCGGTTACCAGTAAGTCTCCAAGATATGCCGAATTGTCAATATTTCGTTTGCGCTTATCTACATTCTTTTTGATAAATTTTTTCATCTCACGAATAGCATTGGACATCAAAATGGCTTGAAAGTTGTCACCATAACCCAAGCCGTGTGCCATACCGGCGGCAATAGCATAAACATTTTTTAAAACTGCCGCCCACTCTATTCCGAATACATCTTTGGAATAAGTGGTTTTGATAAACCAACTGTTTAAAAATCCCGACATTTGTTTGGCTACGGATTTTCGTTTGGCAGCAATAGTTAAGTATGACAAACGTTCCATAGCTACCTCTTCGGCATGACAAGGACCGGCAATTACACCAAGATTTTTTTCGGGAATATCATGGTGTTTTTTTAGATGCTCTCCTAAGATTAATAAAGTCTCCGGCACAATACCCTTAACAGCCGAAAAAATGATTTTCCCTTTTAAATCAACCGTAATTTTATCTAACTCCGCCTTAACAAAAGCTGAAGGAATGGCAATAATAATAGTGTCGGCATACGATACCACTTTATTGATATCATTGCTGATTTTTATTTGATCCGGATTGAATAATACTTGTTGCAAGTATTTAGGGTTGTGATGATGCAACTTAAAGTGTTCCTTGGTATAAACACTACGAACGTACCACGCCACTTCATCTAAATTCTCCGTTAACATTTTGACAATAGCCGTAGCCCAGCTACCGCTTCCCAGTACAGCTACTTTGTGTTTGTTTTTATTCATAAATAAGTTTTTTGGCTTCTACAAATATAGTCAATCTTCGTTAATAGTTGAAGGTTGAAAGTTGAAAGTTCAGGACAAACGCACTATAAAAAATTAAA
>JALVLX010000045.1 GCA_027032855.1 Flavobacteriales bacterium
CTTCTGCCAGCGCTTCGTTTACCAACTGTCGTGGCAAGTAAGTGCCGGCGCTTTCTTTAAATACAATCGTAACCACCGACAACCCGAAACGCGACACGCTTCTGATTTCAGTAACATCCGGCAAATTGGAAACAGCCAATTCCACCTGATAAGTTACAAATTGTTCAATGTCTTCCGTGCCTAAATTAGGCGCAGTTGTAATCACCAACACCTGATTGTTGGTAATATCGGGTAAGGCATCAACCGGCACCTTGTTCATCGCGTAAAAACCACCGATAATCAAAGCAATGGTAAACAAGCCCACAACCGCTTTATTTTTTATTGAAAAGTTTATTATGTAGTTAATCATATTTTTCTGATTTTGATATAGTTAGAATGCTAAATAAAAGTAAATTATCCAACGTAACACTTCGCATTAAATTTGAGTAATTCGCTAACAGTTAATCAGAATAGCCACAGGATTTTTGGTTTGACAAAAATGAATTTTCATTATAAAAACCATACCATTAAGCACCGTAGGTGCAACCTGTTTACAGATAAAACCTTTAATTAAGCACCGTAGGTGCGACACCTTTGTAACTAACAATGGAAATATTCCTTTGAGCACCGTAGGTGCGACACCTTTGTAGCTAACAATGGAAAAATTCCTTTGAGCTCCGTTAGGTGCGTCCCCGTTTGTAGCTAAACAATAAGAACAAACCATTAAGCACCGTAGGTGCGACCTGTAACCGCAACATTTTTAATACATTTAACCTGATTAACATTTAATACAAAGGAAACTATACCAAAGGCGAACCGCGGATAGGTGCCTGCGAGAAAGAAATTTCAAACGGCTTAACGATAAAGAAAGCCAAGTGTTCAGTAGCAGAAAAGATTTTAACCGGTTTGTATCCGGTAGAAGCAACAAAATCAAGAATATGAATGGATTTGCTACTGTTTTTTTGTGTTTTGACTGCCAAAGATTTTTTGACAATCGTTAAATTATTCAGACTATGACAATGAAAAGTGCCGTGCTCCTCCGCTTGATGATGCCGTTCACCTTCAAAATGATGATCGTGTGGCACCGCCAAGTGAAACAGCAAGCTTAAAGCCAGCAGTATCACTAAATTGTTTCTAAAAAAAGCTTTGTTTAGTTGCACTTTTCTTTATTTTACATCGACAAAGATAAGATATTTATTGTTTCAAACAGATAAGCAATAAAATTAATTATCTTTGCTACGTTAACTTCAACATTAAATTTAATGATATGGAACAAGAAGCCATAAAATTAGAACTTATCGAGTGGTTGTCCAAGTTGAATGATATTGATATTCTCAAATACCTTAAAGTTATCAAAGAAGCAAGGACAAGTAATAATGATTGGTGGAATGATTTGACAGAACAACAAAAAAACGGGATTGAAAAGGGATTAAAAGATATCGATGAAGGAAGGATAGTTTCACATAATGTTGTTAAGAAAAAATATGGATTATAAAATATTTTGGACAGAAGAAGCTATCAGAAACCTTGATGAAATAATTGAATATCTGCAAAACAAGTGGACACAAAGAGAAGTAGATAATTTTAAAGCAAAATTGTCAAAACAAATAGATTTAATTCATCAAAACCCTTATTTATTTCCCGTATCAAGCTTTCAACCACGATTACGAAAAGCCGTTTTAAGTAAACAAACTACCATATTCTACGAAGTAAAAGACCAAACTATTTATTTGGTTTATATATTTGTGAACTATAAATCAACGGATAGATTAAAATAGATTATAGCCGGCTCCGTAAGAGCGACCTGTAAAATATTTAACACAATACGGTTATAACAATTTAGCGTTGTTGTTTACAAACGGTGTCGCACCTAACGGCGCTCAATGG
>JALVLX010000046.1 GCA_027032855.1 Flavobacteriales bacterium
GCTGAAGGACATATTGACATCTTAAAAGGTCATAAAATCGGGTATTTGCGTCAGGATATTGATTTTGAAGGTGGAACTACGGTATTGGAGGAAACTTATAAAGCTTTTTACGAGATCAAACAAATAGAAAAAGCTTTGGCTGACTTTGAAGAGGAATTAGCTGTCCGAACGGATTTTGAGAGCGATGCCTATATGCAACTGCTTGACGAATATCACCGGTTGCAAGAAAAATTTCAGGTCATAGGCGGTTATCAATACAAAGGCGAAACCGAAAAAATATTGAAAGGTTTGGGATTTACCGATGAAGACTTTCAAAAACCCGTAGAAACATTCTCCGGTGGTTGGCGTATGCGTATTGAATTGGCTAAAATACTGTTGCAAAACAATGATATTCTGTTACTTGATGAGCCGACAAACCATTTGGATATCGAAAGTATTTTGTGGTTTGAAAATTTTTTAAAGAATTTTAAAGGCATATTACTTTTGGTCTCTCACGATCAAATGTTTCTCGATAATGTTACCAACCGGACTGTTGATCTAACCCGCAATAAAGTTTATGATTTTCCGAAAGCTTATTCCAAATTTATGGCAATAAAATCGGAATTACTAGAAAAACAACAGCAAGCAGCCAAAAATCAAGAAAAGGAAATCAAAGAAACCGAGCGGTTAATAGAAAAATTCCGATACAAAGCCACCAAAGCCAGTTTTGCGCAGTCTCTCATCAAGAAGCTGGAGAAAATGGAACGGATTGAAGTGGATCAAGTAGATGACAGAACGATGAATATCCGGTTTCCGGTAGCACAGCCGTCGGGAAAAATTGTGTTTGAGATAGAACACCTGTATAAAAATTACGGCGAAAAAGAAGTCTTAAAAGACATTAATTTAATTATAGCCAAAGGTGAACGGCTCGCATTTGTCGGGCAAAACGGAACGGGTAAAACCACCTTGGCCAAAATTCTGGTCGGTGAATTGGAGGCGAGTAAAGGAGCGGTTAAAACGGGGCATAATGTTAAGATTGGCTATTTTGCACAAAACCAATCGGAATATTTAGATGCTAAACTAAGCGTATTGGAAACACTTGAAGCCGCTTCTGATGATACCAACCGCACTAAAGTGCGTGATATTTTAGGGGCATTCCTGTTTTCTGGTGATGATGTACACAAAAAAGTCAGTGTGTTGTCCGGTGGCGAACGCAACCGTTTGGCATTGGCTGTGATGATGATGCAATCTTTCAACGTATTGATTATGGACGAGCCGACCAATCACTTGGATATCCATTCCAAAAATGTGTTACAACAAGCTCTGTTGACATTTGACGGTACTTTGATAGTCGTATCGCACGACCGGCATTTTTTACAAGGTTTGTCGGACAAAACAATTGAGTTTAAAAACAAAAATATCAAAATTCATCTCGGTGATATCGATTATTTTTTGCAAGAACGTCAAGCAGAAAGTTTTAGAGAAATAGAATTGAAAAAAGAAACAAAATCCGGTATCCCTAAAAGTTATAAAGTCAATTCATATGAACAACGTAAAGCCAATCGCAAGCGTCAAAGACAGCTTAAAAACCGCCTGCAAAAAGTTGAAGCTGAAATAGAACAACAAGAAGGTTTGATAGCCGAAATGGAACAAAAATTATCCTCCCCCGAACCACCGTCAGATCCCGATTTTTTTGACAATTATACGACTGCCAAAAATCAATTGGAAATATTGATGACCGAGTGGGAGGAATTGCACGTAGAACTGGATAGTTTGGATACGTAAAAAATCGGTTATTTAACCGGATGCATTTTCAGCCAAGTTTCAATATCTTCAACAGTATAAGGCTTGGCAATGATATACCCCTTATTATCGACTATAAAAAAGCTTGGTGTAGCATGCACGCCATAAGTTTTGACAATAGGGTTTTGCCATTTATTGAGTTTTAAGCCGTGGTAAAAATCAGGGTAATTTTGATGTTCGGAACTCCAAGGGTATTTTTCATATTCAATACCGATAGCTACGACATTAAAGTCACGACGGTCTTTCATCATTTTTTTTACAATAGGCATGGCATGTAAACAATGTGAACAAGTTGATCCCCAAAAAACTAACAACGTATAAGGTTTTTGTTTGAGAATTTTATGAAAGGAATGTTTTTGGTCTAAGAAATCGTTGAACGAAAATTCCGGAGCTTTCTCGCCGACGGTCAGACCTACTTGGTCTAAAATAGCTTTGATGTTTACTGTGTTTTTGTCACGATCCGGCATTTTGTTGATGTATTTTTCAATCAATGTTTTAGTCACACGACCGTCAACATTAATAAACGAATTAGTTAATGAAATAATGATATTATTACGGTAAGATTGATTTTTGATTTTCGGCAAAATTTCTTCAATACGCTTCAGATATTCCAAATGTTTGGTTTTGGGATCAGCCGGTGGGTCAATATTAAAAATGTAGTTGTTAATCTTGTTAATGATGATATTGGAACGTTGCAAATCAGCGTCATTAAAGTCTAAATGCTTAAAATAATTAGCTTTTTTGTCTTTCCAATAGGCATTTTTTGACATATTAATATCCGGAAAATATTCATCCATAGCTGTGATGTATTTATGCGCCAATAAGCCGGTTGCTTTTTTTAAGTAGTTGGTTTGTTGTTCTTTAAGTAAGAAATTAAGTTTTGTAAATTCTTTTTTATCAGTGTCGCTTAATATGCCTTTATGAAATTTTTCTTCTATATCGTTTAATTGTGCTACCCACTTGTTGTGTTTGGTAGCATAAGGCAGGAATATTTTGTTTTCTTTTGATTTGTGGATTAAAATTTTGTTGTGTTGAAATGGAAATATTTCCAAATCGACAGGTTCATTGTTGTAAATGAAATAGACAAAATTTTTGTTGTCCATATCGTACATCAGCAGATACATACCGGCAGGTTGCCCTTGCATGTTATAGACAAACGCACTGTCTTTGTTTTGTTGCTTGTTGTTGACGTATTCTTGTTTGACATTTTTCAGTTGGTACAAAACCGTCCAGGGATATTTTTTTGTAGGATGAATTTTGACACTTAAATTGTTTTGTGCATAAAAATTTAATGTAAATATAATAGTCAAAAGAAAAATTAGTCGTTTCATATTTATTGTTTTTTTCAAATCAGCTTGCAAATATCGTACCTTTTATTGATGATATGTTTATTTGGTTAATCGGTTATTTGGTCAAATTAGTCCCTATTGCCAAGTGGAAAGTACCAGGTGCGATTTATTGTTTTATTTCTCAATTCAGAAATTGTGGCGCAATGTCTCTACTTGTTACTTGCTACTTGATACTTATAAGCTTGCAACGTATTTTTCAACAGCATCGCAATGGTCATAGGGCCAACACCACCGGGAACAGGTGTCATATAAGAAGCTTTTTTGCTGATGTTTTCAAAATCGGCATCGCCTACCAGTCTGTAACCGCGTTTGGTTTCAGGCGCATCTATACTGTTGATGCCGGCATCGATAACCACCACACCGTCTTTGACCATATCGGCGGTTAGGAAATGTGCTTTACCTAGTGCCGTAATGATGATATCAGCTTGCAATGCCAATTCTTTGATGTTTTTGGTACGACTGTGTGCTACGGTAACGGTGGCATTACCGCCTTCACGTTTTTGGCTCATCAAAATGCTTAAGGGTCGTCCTACAATCAAACTGCGTCCGATAATCAAGACGTTTTTACCTGAAGTTTCTATGTTGTAACGCTTAATTAGCTCAATGATACCATAAGGTGTAGCAGGTAAAAAGCCGGGGAGTTGCGCCATCATTTTACCCAGATTAACCGGATGAAATCCATCGACATCTTTGGCCGGGTCAATAGCCATAATCACTTTTTGCGAGTCGATATGCGACGGCAAAGGCAATTGTACGATATAACCGTCCACGGTGTCGTCACGATTCAAGTCAGCTACGGTTTTGAGTAAATCAGCTTCGCTGATATTTTCGTCAAAATGTAGCAGGGTGGAATTGAAGCCAACTTTTTTTGACAGTCGTTCTTTACTACCAACGTAGGTCATACTGGCGGGGTCATTGCCGACCAAAACCGCTACCAAATGCGGTGGTCGTTTGCCTTGTTTGACTATTTCAGCCACTTCGTTTTTGATTTCTTCACGAATGTCTGCCGCTGTTTGTTTGCCGTCTATTAAAATCATAGTTGAATGTTCATATAGTTATTAAATTCATAATGTTTGTAATGTTGAATGTTTGTAAAGTTGCATGTTCTTGATGTTGAAAAGTTAAAAAATGAGAGTTAATTCAGATTTGTTTTTTACTCATTCAGAATGAAAGAAAACTTTCAACTTTATGAACTTTATAAACTTTCAACTAGATACATAGCTTGCTACGTATCTATCGCATACCCTTAAACATATTCATCATGGCTTTACCTTTGCCGCTTTGCATCATCTTCATCATTTTTGCCATTTGGTTAAATTGTTTGAGCAGTTGGTTAACTTCCGTAATGCTTTTACCGGAACCTTTGGCTATTCGTTTTTTACGACTGCCGTTGATGATAGCAGGCGTACGGCGTTCTGCAGGGGTCATTGAATAAATAATGGCTTCAATGCCTTTAAAAGCATCGTCATCAATATCAACACCTTTCATGGCTTTGCTCATGCCGGGTATCATACCCATCAAATCCTTGATGTTCCCCATTTTTTTGATTTGTTGGATTTGCTTGAGAAAATCATCAAACCCGAATTGATTTTTGGCAATTTTCTTTTGCAGTCTTCGGGCTTCTTCTTCGTCGTATTGCTCTTGAGCGCGTTCTACCAACGAAATCACGTCACCCATACCGAGAATACGGTCAGCCATACGGTCGGGGTGGAAGACATCGAGGTCGGTCATTTTTTCACCTGTACCAATAAATTTGATAGGCTTGTTGACAACGGATTTAATAGAAAGCGCGGCACCACCACGTGCATCACCATCGAGTTTTGTTAAGATAACCCCTTCAAAATCAAGACGGTCGTTAAAAGCTTTGGCCGTGTTGACAGCATCTTGACCGGTCATGGCATCTACCACAAACAGTGTTTCTTGCGGTTTAACGGCTTCGTGAATAGCCACAATCTCGTTCATCATTTCTTCATCAACAGCCAACCGTCCCGCCGTATCTATAATGACGACGTTTTTGCCGTTTTTCTTAGCGTATTCTATAGCATTTTTGGCTATTTCAACTGGATTTTTATTTTCGGGTTCGGTATAAACATCCACGCCTATTTGTTCGCCTACCACTTTGAGTTGGTCAATAGCAGCCGGACGATACACATCGGCAGCAACCAACAAAGGTTGTTTGGTTTTCTTGGTTTTGAGCCAATTGGCTAATTTTCCCGAAAAAGTTGTTTTACCTGAACCTTGCAAACCTGACATTAAAATAACTGTCGGGTTGCCGGTCAGATTTAGTCCGGCAGCTTGACCTCCCATGAGTTCGGTCAGCTCGTCTTTGACGATTTTGACCATCAACTGTCCGGGTTTTAAAGCGGTCAATACGTTTTGACCCAAAGCTTTTTCTTTGACTCGGTTGGTAAATTGCTTGGCTATTTTGTAGTTAACGTCGGCATCGAGTAATGCACGGCGCACTTCTTTCATGGTTTCGGCAACGTTGACTTCCGTGATGCGTCCGTGTCCCTTTAATACGTGTAGGG